>JBDTTS010000258.1:0-4027 GCA_039930525.1 Actinomycetes bacterium
GTCGGGCTGCCAATTACCCCATACCCCATGGGTGCCGAGAAGATCCGGCAGGAAACCGAGGATACCGAACTCGGTCAGGCCCCCCAAATCGCCTCAGCCAGCTGGTGTCGCCAGGGCCAGCGCAGCTGTCAGCCGAGCGATGCTGCGCTCACGTCCCAACATCTCCAGCGACTCAAAGAGCGGCGGCGACACCCGGCGCCCGCTGACCGCGACGCGTACCGGTCCGAAAGCGAGCCGCGGCTTCAGCCCCAGACCATCAACGAGCGAGGCGCGCAGCGCCCCCTCGATCGACACGGTGCTCCAGTCGGACAGCTCTCCGAGCGCCTGCATGGATGCTTGCAGCACCGGCGTGCTGTCGGCGGTCAACATCTTGGCCGCGTCGGTCGGATCAACCGCGAATGCCGCTTCGTCAACGAGCAAGAAGTGGAGCATATCGGCTGCCTGAGCCAAGGTCTCCACCCGCTCTTGGACGAGGGATGCCGCGTCTGCCACGACTTGTCGTGCCGGGCCATCGAGGGCGACGCCTCGCTGGTCGGTGAGGAATGCGTCGAGTCGCATGCCGAACTCCTCGGCATCGAGCAAGCGAATCCAGTCGGCGTTGAGCGCCGTGCATTTCTTCAGGTCGAATCGAGCAGGACTCGCGTTGACCCGCGCGATGTCAAAGGCTTCGGCCATCTCAGCCAGTGAAAACCGGTCACGGTCTTCACTGAGCGACCAGCCGAGGAGCGCCAGGTAGTTCGTCATACCTTCGGGAAGGTAGCCCTGCTCGACGTAGAAAAGCAGGCTCGATTCTGGGTCGCGCTTGGAGAGCTTCTTGTTGCCCTCCCCCATCACATACGGCAGGTGTCCGAACGCCGGGATCGGTCCTTTGGCGACTCCCACATCCTTCATGGCGCCCCACAGTGCGAGCTGCCGCGGCGTCGACGAGAGCAGATCCTCGCCGCGCAGTACATGGGTGATTTGCATCAGGGCGTCATCGACGGGATTGACCAGCGTGTAGAGCGGATCTCCATTGGCGCGCACCAAGACGTAGTCGCTCACCTCGCCGGCCGGGAAGGTGACGTCGCCGCGGACCAGGTCGGACCAGGTGAATGCCTCTGCCTCCGGCATGCGGAAGCGGATCACCGACGTCCGGTCCTCAGCTTCGTAGGCGGCTACCTGCTCGTCGCTGAGGTTTCGGCAGTGACCGTCATAGCCGGGGGCTCGCAAAGCCGCCCTGGCGGCGTCGCGGCGCACCTCGAGCTCGTCAGAGGTGCAGTAGCAGCGGTAGGCAAAGCCGGCGTCCACGAGCTGTGCCGCAACCTCGCGGTAGCGATCAAGACGCTCGGACTGCCGGTACGGCCCGAAGGGGCCGCCCACCTCAGGGCCCTCATCCCAGTCGAGCCCGAGCCACCGCATCGCGCTGAGCAACTGCTCGTAGGACTCCTCGGAGTCGCGCTGCGAATCGGTGTCCTCGATGCGGAACACGAACGTGCCGCCGTGATGACGGGCGAACGCCCAGTTGAAGAGGGCGGTCCTGGCCAGGCCGACGTGCGGGTTGCCGGTCGGTGATGGGCAGAATCGAACGCGGACCGGCGTTTGCTGGCCGGGCCGTGCGGAGGTGACGGGGTCGGACGCGGTGGGGTCGGTCATGGTGCCTCACGGACGAAGGGGCGGACGGTCAGGGTATCGAGTGTGGAGCTCTAGTCGCCGGCCCGTACGAGGTGGTCGAGCCGGCCGACTCCGGCGACGGAGACCGAGACGCGGTCACCTTCGGCGAGCGGTCCGACTCCGGCAGGTGTGCCTGTGAGGATCACGTCGCCGGGAATCAACGTCATGACCGACGAGACAAAGACGACAAGGTCAGTAATCGAGTGCACCATGTCGCTGGCTGGTGCCGACTGACGCACCTCGCCATTCACCGCCGTCTCCACAGCCAGGCCCTCGGGGTCGGCCTCCGTCTCAATCCACGGGCCGAGAGGGCAGAACGTGTCAAATCCCTTGGCGCGGGTCCACTGGCCATCGCTGCGCTGCAGATCTCGGGCCGTCACGTCATTCGCACACGTGTAGCCGAGCACGACATCAGCAACTCGGGTCGCGGGGACATCGCGCGCGAGGCGACCGATGACCACCGCGATCTCGCCCTCGAACTCGACGTGCTGGGACTGTGGAGGAAGCACCACTGACTCGTTGGGGCCGATCACGGTCGTCGACGGTTTGAGGAACATCACCGGAGTCGTCGGCGGCTCAGACCCCATCTCACGTGCGTGGTCGGCGTAGTTCTTGCCGATGCCGAGCACCTTGTGCGGCAGAACGGGGGGCAACAGGCGTACGTCAGCCAAGGCCAGACGTGCGGAGGTGCGTTCGAAGGGGGCGAACGGATGGCCGTCGATCGCGTTGACGGTAAGCGTGGTGGGATCAGCCAGATCCCCGTCGACGATGCCATAGGCGATCTGATCACTAACGGTGAATCGGGCGATGCGCATTCTGCGACGCTACCGTTCGCTGGCGTCCGGTCCCTCAGCGGTGCCCGGCCCTTCGGCGCCGTCGGCCACGCGTCCAGCACGCAGCAACCCGTAGGTGATTGCGTCGTCGAGCGCCATCCACGACGCCGCAATCACGTTCTCGTGGACCCCGATGGTGTCCCACTCGCCGTGGCCGTCACTCGACTCGACCAACACTCTGGTCACGGCCCCGGTTCCCCCGTTGCCCTCAAGAATGCGCACCTTGTAGTCAACGAGCTCGAGCGCCGCGAGCTCGGGGAAGATCTGTTCAAGCCCGAGCCGCAGCGCGTTGTCAAGGGCGTTGATCGGGCCGTTCCCCTCACCGGTCGACACGATCCGCTGCCCCTTGGCGAAGACTTTGACGGTGGCCTCACTCACCACCGAACCGTCGTGCCGCTGTTCAACGATCGTGCGCCACGACTCGACGGTGAAGTAGCGCCGCCGTTCTCCGTCAGAGACCTCGCGGAGCAGCAGCTCGAAGGACGCGTCAGCAGCTTCGAACGAGTAGCCCCGCGACTCCAGGCTTTTCACCCGGTCGACGACGGCGCCCAGAACCGCTCGTTCGTCGGCCAGGTCGTAGCCGAGCTCTTTGCCCTTCAACTCGATCGATGCCCGACCGGCCATCTCGGTGACCAGCACCCGCATGTCGTTGCCAACCACGGTCGGATCGAGGTGGTTGTAAAGGTCGGGTGAAACCTTGATGGCGCTGGCATGCAGCCCCGCCTTGTGCGCGAACGCCGAGACACCTACGTAGGCCTGATGGGTATTGGGGGCGATGTTGGCCAGCTCGGCGAGGGCGTGCGAGACCCGTACGAGATCGGGCAAGCGTCCAGCCGGCAGCACGCGGAGATCGAGCTTGGTCTCGAGGTTCCCGATTACCGCGAAGAGATCGGCGTTGCCTGCCCGCTCGCCGTACCCGTTCGCCGTGCATTGCACGTGAGTGGCCCCTGCCTCGACAGCCGCCAGCGTGTTGGCAACCGCACAACCGGTGTCGTCCTGGCAGTGAATACCGAGTCGGGTCGCCCCGACGCGTGCGAGCACCTCTTGGACGACGCGGTTGATGCCCATCGGCAGCATGCCGCCGTTCGTGTCGCAGAGGACGCCGACCTCGGCCCCCGCAGACGCTCCGGCCTCGAGGACCCGCAACCCGTAGTCGCGGTCATGGGCGTAGCCGTCGAAGAAGTGCTCCAGATCGACGAACACTCGTCGTCCCTCGCCCACGAGGTACTCAACGGTGTCGTGCACCATGGCGAGGTTCTCGTCAAGGGACGTTCGCAGCGCCTCAGTGACGTGTCGCACGTCTGACTTGGCCACCAGTGTGATCACGGGTGTCTGAGCAGCGAGCAGTGCCTGCACCTGAGGATCGTCGTCCACGGCGACGCCGGCTCTACGAGTTGAGCCGAAGGCGACCAACTGCGCGCTCTTCAACGAGAGCTCGGTGCGAGCACGTTCGAAAAACTCAGTGTCCTTGGGCAACGCCCCTGGCCACCCACCTTCGATGAAGCCGACTCCCAGCTCATCCACCAAGCGAGCCACTGCGAGCT
>JBDTTS010000259.1:0-3987 GCA_039930525.1 Actinomycetes bacterium
CAGCTTGCGGGGTAGGCCACGGCGAGCATCGCGGCCGTCGCCAGGGCTGCGTCGATGGCGTTGCCCCCTCGGTCAGCGGCCGCCAGGCCAGCATCGGTGGCCAGCCGAAGGGGGCTGGCCACGGCGACTCGGGTCATCGGAGGACCAGCAGCTGGAGTGCCATCATCACGCCAGCCTACGGTCGCCGATTTGTCGCTGGCCCGGCCCTCCGACCGGTACGTCACCGAGCGTCCTGAGAAATCACAAGAAGTATCTGCGACATTTGGGCGCACTTCGCGGTGTTCCGATGACATTTGCCCGAAATCGGTGCACGATCTCTTCACCGGGACGCGCGACGGGGGTTGTGGAGCCGGGTTGATCCCCAAGGGGCATCGGACGAGCCGATGCCCATGATTGTCGTGAGGTGGGTGTGGTGTCAGACCAAACGCCTGATCCCACGCGCCCACGACCGTCCGATCTTCCTGCTGTCTCACGCTTGGCCGCTGGCAACGCCCTGCGTGAGGGTCTGAAGAACACCGCCGGGCTCACGGGCATCTCAACAGCCGCTGCCCGTTTCATTCGGGACTTCTTCGATGCCGACGCCGCGGCCATCACGTTGATGCAGGGTGAGTGGTTCCGCACCCTGGTGACCGTGGGCGTCCAGTCGCCCGACGAGGTTCGACTTCCCGATGGCGATACCTATCCCACGAGCGACTACCCGAACGTTGCCCGATTGCTGCGCTCGGGCAGCGGATACATCGCGTCCATAGGTAACGACGGTGGTGTTAGAGAGAGTCAGAAGTTCTTGACGCAGTACAAGAAGTCGACGTGTTTCGCCGCGCCCATCTCGTATCAGGGCGAAGTGGTCGGTGAGGTGTTCGCCAGCCGCGTGCGCGGACGCTCGTACTACACCGGGCACGACCTGGCGGCCCTGCTCGACCTTGCACGGCAGATCGGCTATCGGATCGGCCCCGCGGTGAAGGCGCAGAACCAGCTCGATCCGACGTGGTGGCCACCGGACGCCTCGCCCGCCGAACCGCCGACCGAGGGCAGGCCACTAGCCTGACGCTGTCACGCAGACGAAGGAGCGACATGCAGCGGTCGGGGGGAACCTGGGCGACAGTGGGCTTGGTCGTGCTGGCCGTCGTGGCCGCAGTCCTCGCCTACTCGGCGATGCAGAACACCGCAGCGACTACGCCGGCCCCGCTGAGTTCAGCGCTGACGAACCCGACTGACGACGCGACAGCCACCAACGAGCCGAAGCCCGGCAAGAACGTCACCGATGCGATTCCCGAAACGCTTGAACCGCCACTTCTCATGGTCGACGCCGATCTTGCATTCCGCGGGCGCACGGGCACGTGCCTGGGCGGGGCCAACCTCGAACGAACGACCAACGGCGGCGGAGTATGGCGTCCGCTCGAGGTGCCCGCGTCGGCGATCCTCGACCTTCGTTCGACCGGAGGAGACGTCGAGGTGGTCGGCGCTGACGAACGATGCCGCGTGCGTGTCTGGAACTCGACCGACCGGGGGCAGACGTGGTCAGACCCGGTGCCTGCTACCGACACCTTTGTCCGGCTGCCGTCGACCACCCGCGACATCGTGACGCCGTCTGGTCTCGCGATGAACCCGTGCCCTGACCGCAAGGTCGCGCCCTTGGCTGTTGAGTCGATCTCGGCAACCGACGGGGCTGTGCTCTGCTTCGATGGAGAGGTGCGAACGACCGCTGACGCCGGCGTCACGTGGAGCGAAGGAGCCACCGTCGCCGGTGCGCAGGCGCTGGCGTTCGAGGGACCATCGCTCGGTTGGGTGTTGGTACGCGATGGCGGCCGCTGCCCGGTCTACGAGGCGCAGATCACGCAGGACGGCGGCACGACGTGGCAGCTCGGCGGGTGTCTGGGGATCGAGGCAAGTCCTGACAAGCGAGTGCTTCCGTCGATTTCGTTCTCGACGCCGCAGGTCGGCCTGGCCGACCTCGCAGGCGAGACGTACGTGACACCCGACAGCGCCAGCACCTGGCGGCAAGCTCGCTAAACGTCGACGATCAACGTGCGCGGTCCGTCGTTGGTCAGCGACACCTGCATGTCGGCACCGAACACCCCGGTCGTCACCGATGCACCGCGATCCTGAAACGCGCCGACGACGGCGTCAACGAGCGGCTCGCTGACCGGCCCTGGCGCCGCGGCAGACCAGCTCGGCCGGCGCCCCTTGCGCAGGTCGGCGTAGAGCGTGAACTGGCTGACGACGAGGACCGGTGCTGCGTTGTCGGACGCCGACCGCTCGTCGTCCATGATCCGCAGCTGCCAGATCTTCTCCGCAAGTTTGGAGGCGTCCGCTGTGGTGTCTGTGTGCGTGACACCGACGAGGACGACGAGCCCGGCGCCATCGAAGCCGGCGACGCGCTCGCCAGCGATGTGAACCGCTGCTCCGTTGGCCACTTGCACGACTGCCCGCATGACGTCCATTGTGCTCGGTCTGCGATGGCGTCCACGATGTTGCCGCACTTTTCGCGGTAATGGCGACGGAAACCGCTGCAACATCGGCGCGAGGGAAACCCCTTTGCCGCTACCGGCCGAAGCGGCCTTTCTTTTTCTTCTTCTTGTCCGTGTCCTTGGTGACCGGGCTGGATCGGACGGGCGAGGACACCGTGGGTGCGGAGTCCGAACCCGCGTCATCGAATCCGCCGAGGCTGGCGAGCTCGCGGAACAGAGCAGCGGTGTCGACGGACGGTCCGGGATCTGGGGCGGGCTCGCGTTCGAGGATCTCGACAACATCGGCCGTCTCGAAGGGTTGGGGGGCTGGCGCTGGATCGTTGCCCAGGTCTGCAAACGACTCGGCGATGCTGGGTGTCGCTGCTGCCGCAAGTTCTGCGGCCAGACGTTGACGCTCGGACTCAACCGCGGCCTGGGCTTCGGCTTCTTCCGCCGCCAGACGGTAGCGCTCGGCCTCAGCTGCCGCTTCCTGCGCATGGAAGCGCGCGGCTTCCTCAGCGGCCGCGCGTGCGCGATCGGCGGCGAGTTCGGCTTCGGCGCGTTCGCGTTCTGCTGCTTGCTCGGCGGCGACGCGCTCGCGTTCTGCTGCCTGCTCGGCTTCGAGTCGGGCCGCTTCTTCAGCCGCAACGCGCTCGTGCTCGGCGGCTAGCTCGGCCTCAGCGCGCTCGCGTTCTGCTGCCTGCTCGGCCGCGACTCGGACGCGCTCGGCTTCCGCTTCGGCTTCGAGGCGGGTGGCTTCCTCAGCGGCGACTCGTTCACGTTCGGCGGCTTCCTCGGCCTCGAGCTTCGCCGCCTCTTCAGCTTCACGACGCGCGACCTTGTCGGCGGCGGCGTTGTCAGCCTCTTCCTGACGGCGACGCCGGCGCTCCCCTTCGGCGCGGGCTTCGTCCTCGAGGCGCTTGTTCTCGGCCTGTTCGGCGGCCAGGCGCGCCAGTCGGGTCTTCTCAGCCGCAGCGGCGGCTTGGGCCTTCGTGTGTTCTTCGTCGGCCACCAGTGCGGCGTGCGCGGCCCATGCCTCGGCTTCGACGCGTATGCGCTCGTCCTCGAGCCAGACTGCGTGCGTCGTCCATGCCTCGGTCTCGACGGTTGACCGGTGCCACTGCAGGTACTTGGCGTGGACCTGCCAGGCCTCGTCCTCGGCGGCTCGCCGCTCGGTCTCCAACACCTCGGCGTGAGCGGCCCAGGCGGCACCTTCGACGGCCAGACGCTCGGCTTCGAGGACGGCGGTGTGGGCGTCCCATGCCTCGGCTTCGACGGTGGCGCGGTCGGCGTCCATCCAGAGCTGGTGGTCGGTCCAGGCGGCTGCTTCGACGCTGCTGCGTTCGGCGGCGAGCCAGGCTTTGTGCTCTTTCCAGGCTTTGTTCTCGACGGCCTTGCGCTCGGCCTCGTGGCGGGCTGCCTTTTTGCGTGCCGTCTCATCGAGCCAGAGGGCGTGGGCGTCCCAAGCCTCGGCTTCGACGCGGACGCGGTCGGCGTCCATCCAGAGCTGGTGGTCGGTCCAGGCGGCTGCTTCGACGCT
>JBDTTS010000260.1:0-3974 GCA_039930525.1 Actinomycetes bacterium
TAGGCGCGTGTTCGTCCGTATTTGTTCCTGTATTTGACCGACACGTTTCCGTCGCCGAACCAAGCGATCGTCGACAGCGATGCGGGGCGGATTTCGAGTCGGTAGTAGGTCTGCATCGGGGCGTCCAGCGCCAACCGAAGCAGCGTCTTCAGCGGCGTCACGTGCGTGACGAGAACGAGCGTCGACCCCACGTAGCTCTCGATCAGTCGGTCTCGGGCAGCACGCACCCGCAACTCGACCTCGTCGAACGACTCACCGCCAGGCGGCGCCACCGACGTCGACGCCAACCAACGTGACAACGCGTCGCCGTCCTCACTCTGCACCTCGTCGAACGTCAGACCATCCCAGTCACCGAAGGCGCATTCGCGGATGTCGTGCTCGACAGCAACATCGATCTCGAGGTGCTGTGCGACGATCTGAGCCGTTTGTTGCGTCCGGGTCATCGGAGACGTAATGATCAGGTCCGCCCCTCCGGACGCGGCGAGATGGCGCCCCGCGCGTGCGGCCTGCTCTTCACCTGTCACGTTCAAGGAAGGGTCGTCGCCACCCCAGCCGCTGAACCGTCGCTCTGCCGTGTGAACCGTCTCGCCGTGCCGCAGCAACAGCGTCGTGGTGACCACGGGGTGCGCTGCCGACCAACCGGCCAGCACGTTGGGTCGATCCGGCGCGACAGGTGCGGCAGCCGCATCAGACACTTCTTTGCGCGGCTGACCGTCGAGCGCCTCGTTGACCAACCGGTCGGCATGCCCGTTCTGCTCGCGCGGCACCCACGTATAGGTCACTGATTCAACCGGGAACGCTTCACGAGCCTGTAGCGCTCTCTCGCGCATATCGGCATGCTTGATCTTCCACCGCCCACTCAGCTGCTCGACGACGAGCTTGGAGTCAAGCCGGGCCTCAACCGTCGCAGTCGCATCGATGTCGGCGGCCGCTCGAAGGCCGGCCACCAATCCGTCGTACTCGGCAACGTTGTTGGTGGCGACGCCGATCGCGCGCCCTTCTTCGAAGAGAACTGCTCCCGAGTCGGCGTCCTTGACCACCGTTCCATACGCAGCGGGTCCTGGGTTTCCCCGCGACCCGCCGTCAGCTTCGATGATCAGGCGACGCGCCATGGCTCAGAGGCCAGACTCGGCGGTGCGAACCTGGATGCGGCGACACTCCTCGCAGCGGATGACCTCGTCTTCGGCCGCGTCACGGATGCGTCCGACATCTGTTGCGGAAAGGTCAAGGCGACACCCGTCACAACGGCGCTGCTTGATGGCGACCGCGCCGATGCCGTCCAACTTGATGCGGAGCTTCTCGTAGAACGCCAGAAGTTCCTCGCCGATGTCTGGGGCGACGGTCTCACGCTGGCGCTGAGCGAACTCGACGTCCTTGTCGATCGAAGCAAGCGCGTCGACGCGTCGTCGCTCGGTGTCCTCGACGGTGCCGGCAAGCCGGTCCTGTTCACTGGCCAAGGCAGCCGTCCGTTTCTCGGCCTCCTCCAGCCGCTCCATGACCTCCAGCTCGACATCCTCGAGGTCGCGTTGCCGCTTGGCCAGTGAGCCCACCTCATGCTGAAGATTCTCGAGGTCCTTGGCCGACGTGATGGCTCCGGAGTCGAGTCGCTGCTGGTCACGGGTCATCCGCTGGCGTACCTGGTCGATGTCGGCCTCAAGCTTGTCCTGCTCGCGGGCGATGTCGCTGGCCTCGGTCTGTGCCGACACGAGGTCCGAGCGGACTCCCTGCTGCTTGACCGCCAGGTCGCTCAACTCGGCGATCTCTGGCAGGGTCTGCCGCCGGTGCTCGAGGTGCGCCAACGTTTGATCGATGGTCTGCAGGTCGAGCAATCGAGCCTGTTCAGCCG
The DNA here is from genome assembly GCA_039930525.1 of Actinomycetes bacterium. Classification (GTDB taxonomy): domain Bacteria; phylum Actinomycetota; class Actinomycetes; order JAHEKZ01; family JAHEKZ01; genus JAHEKZ01. The sequence continues at coordinate 1,847 of JBDTTS010000260.1, forward strand.
GAGTTGCCTTCAGCGGTCCTCCTCGGGTCGAGACCGGACGTGGCCGGTCACCGGATCGGTCACCACGGTCGAGACGTGGGTCTCTACCGTAGTGGCGTCGGGGTGCCGGTCAGCGAGTGCCTGCGTCAGCCTCGCGGCCACCCTTGGCAGCCACGGCCACTCACTGGCCCAGTGTCCGGGGTCGACCAGAGCCGGACCGCCGGCCTCCAGGTGCTCGGACGCCGGATGGTGCCGCAAGTCGGCTGTGACGAACACGTCGACCCCCGCGGCGGCAGCTTGCGCCAGGAGCCCATCCCCTGCTCCCCCACACACCGCTACTCGTCGCACCGACCGGTGGCCATCGCCATGAAACCGAACACCGCCGGGTGTCTGCGGCAGCGCGGCCGCCACCTGCTCGGCAAAAGCCTGCAGCGTGGTGTCGACATCGAGCTCACCCACCCGACCCAAGCCAGTGGTGCCCCAAGTCGCAGCCAGCTCGATGACGTCCACAGCGACCTCCTCGTAGGGATGCGCCGCCCGTAGGGCCGTGAGGACCGCCGAGCGAGACGTACGCGGGACGATCATTTCGACCCGGACCTCGTCGAGAACCTCGCGCCGACCCACCTGGCCGATCGCAGGGACCGCGCCCAGCTGCGGAGTGAACGTGCCGGTTCCTCCCACCGTCCATGCACAACGGCGGTAGAACCCCTGGCCACCTGCTCCAGCTGCCGTCATGGCGTCGACCACCTGCTCGGCGTGAGTCGGCGGGACGAACGTGACGATCTTGTCGACCGGCGCCTGCGGCCATGGCCGCAGTGGCACACAACCTCGTAGCCCCAAGGCGTCGGCGAGCGCTTCGTTGACGCCGTCGACCGCGACGTCGGCGTTGGTGTGCGCGGTGAAGAGCGCACAGCCACCTTGGATCAACCGGTGGATGAGGCGTCCCTTTGGCTCGTCATTCGCCACGCTGTGCACGGGCCTGAGCAGAAGTGGGTGGTGCGTGACGATCAGGTCAGCACCCCAGTCAAGGGCTTCGTCGACGACAGCGGCGGTCGGGTCAACCGCGAACATCACCCGGGTGACGTGTGCGGCAACGTCCCCGCAGGCGAGGCCGACCGCGTCCCACTCTTCGGCGGCCAACGGCGGGTAGAGCCAGTCCATGGCGGCGACGGCGTCTGCAACTGTGGGTCTGTTCACCCGGGAACTGTAGTAGGGAGCGCTCGACAGAAGTCGAGCAGCAGGTTGTCGCCGTCGGGGGTCGGTCGGTCGTAACGCAGGTCGAGGTACTCACCGTTGTCGGCCGTCAGGGACGCGGCGTCAAGGTCACCCATCTCAGTGAGTGACTGCCTTGTTCCCGAGCTGCACCAACAAGACGCCCGCAATGACCACCGCCAGTCCGATGCCCGTCACCATCGAGATCTTGTCGCCGAAAAACCACATCCCGGCGAGCGTGACCAAGGCGATCCCGAAGGCCGACCAGATGGCGTACACGATGCCCTGCGGGATTCCGGTCTTCAAGATCAGCGCCAGCAGATAGAACGAGATGCCGTAGCCGATCACGACGACTGCGACGGGCAACAGCTTGGTGAATCCATCGGAGTAGCGCAGGAACACCGTTCCCAGCACCTCAAAACCAATGGCAAGAGCGAGCAACAGCCATACGGGCATCAGAACCGGTCTTTCGTCGCAGGTGCTCGAAACATAGCGCTAGCGCCAGTTGGACACGGCCCGACATGAGCGAAGACTCGCCAACGAGGCGCCTCGGTTCGGACCTATCGCCGTCCGGACTCGTTTAGAAGCGCTGAATGTGTCGGGGATCGACGGTGCCCCGGCCCTCGGCGTGCCGCAGACGCTCGGCTCGATGACGGTTCTTTAGATCCTGGCGTCGGGCGGAGTCCACATTGGTCCTCGACCCCAACTTCGAGGCAATCCTCTTGATCCAAGCCATGACGCCCTCCAAGAAAGATCCCGCGACTGACTCGACGCTACGCCGTGTGATGCGCTTTGTCCCTGAACAAACGCAGCTCTTCGGATTTGAGCGGGGTGGTGTCAGTTGGGGTACCCGCTCCGAGGACTTATCCACACCGGCTCTGTTTCATTGCCGGCTCCTTCTGCCTGCCGGCGGATGTTCATCGATTCGGCGGATGTT
>JBDTTS010000261.1:0-3953 GCA_039930525.1 Actinomycetes bacterium
GACCAGATCCTGGCCGTCGACGGAGTGGCGTACGAAGATTGGCTCGACGTCGTTGATGTCGTGCGCGCTCAGCCAGGCGAAGAAATTGTGCTGACCGTTGCACGAGATGGCAGGACGCTCGAACTGCCAGTGGTAGTGGGTAGTACGGAGGTGCCAGATCCGGATAATCCGACCGAGGTCGTGACGGCCGGGTTCGTCGGCCTCAGCCCCCTGGTCGAGCAGCAGCGGTCGTCGATCTCGGCTGTTCCACAGCGGATGTGGGAGTTCATCTCGCGTTCGGGTCAGGCCATTCTGTCGATTCCGAGCAAGATGGTGGGTGTCTGGCAGGCCGCCTTCGGCAATGAGGAGCGTGATCCCACGGGGCCGGTGAGCGTCGTGGGCGTTGGCAAGTTCAGCGTGGCGGTGGCCGAGGATCAGTCGACCGTCAGTTGGAAAGTGGCCAACTGGCTCACGCTCCTGGCCGCGTTGAACATGGCGCTCTTCTTCTTCAACCTCATCCCGCTGCTTCCCCTTGATGGGGGGCACGTCGCAGGTGCCCTGTACGAAGGTGGGCGACGCAAAGTGGCGAAGGCACGTGGACAGCCTGACCCTGGTCCGGTCGATGTCGCCCGGATGCTGCCGGTGGCCTACACCGTGGCCTTTCTGCTGATCGCGATGTCGGTACTGCTCATCTACGCCGACATCGTCAACCCCATCACCCTCAACTAGCAGGGATACTTCTCGTATGACCATCGCGCTCGGCCTTCCGGCTCCGCCGCCCAAGCCTCTGGCGGCCAGACGCCCGACGAGGCAGATCACGCTTCGTCATCCCACCCATCCGATTGCCATCGGTGGCGACGCACCTGTGTCGGTGCAGTCGATGACGACGACGGTAACTGCCGACGTCAACGCCACGCTGCAGCAGATCGCCGAGCTGACGGCTTCGGGATGCCAGATCGTGCGGGTGGCATGTCCCAGCCAGGACGACGCCGATGCGTTGGCCACTATCGCCAAGAAGTCACAGATCCCGGTGATCGCCGACATTCACTTCCAGCCGCGATATGTTTTCGCGGCGATCGATGCCGGTTGCGCCGGAGTCCGGGTGAACCCCGGCAACATCAAGGCGTTCGACGACAAAGTGGGTGAGATCGCCAAGGCGGCTGGCGACGCTGGCGTCCCGATTCGGATCGGGGTCAACGCCGGATCCCTCGATCCTCGACTGATGGCTAAATACGGCAGAGCCACCCCCGAGGCCCTTGTGGAGTCGGCGCTTTGGGAGTGCTCGCTCTTCGAGGAGCACGGATTCGGCGACATCAAGATCTCGGTCAAGCACCACGACCCGGTGGTGATGGTGGCCGCCTATCGGCAGCTCTCTGAACAGTGCGACTACCCGCTGCATCTCGGCGTCACCGAAGCCGGACCCACCTTTCAGGGCACGGTGAAGTCTGCAGTCGCGTTTGGGGCTTTGCTCGCCGAAGGTATCGGCGACACGCTGCGGGTCTCGTTGTCGGCGCCACCGGTCGAAGAGGTCAAGGTCGGTATCGCGATTCTCGAGTCGCTGGGCTTGCGCGAGCGGGGGCTTGAGATCGTCTCCTGCCCCAGCTGCGGACGCGCCCAGGTCGATGTCTACACCCTGGCCGAACAGGTCACGGCAGGTCTCGAGGGGCTCAACGTCCCCTTGCGGGTAGCGGTGATGGGTTGTGTCGTGAACGGGCCCGGCGAAGCCCGAGAGGCTGACCTCGGTGTGGCATCCGGCAACGGAAAAGGACAGATCTTTGTCCGTGGCGAGGTCATCAAGACCGTGCCAGAGGCCGAGATCGTCGAGACGCTGATCGAAGAGGCCCTGCGGCTCGCCGACGAGATGGGCGTCGACCCGGAGAGCGGCGAGTCGGCCGAGGTTGTTGTCGGTTGACATGACCACCCACGCCGAGCGCCCCGCGCCAGAGGCCGCACTGCCGACGCTTCGCGTCCTCGGGGCCGCCGACCTCGCGGCGGCCGTCGACTATCTGGCAGCCGATCCGGTCACCAACGTTTTCGCGGCCGCCAGAATCGAAGCTGCGTTGGGCCAATCATGGCGGCTGGGCGGTGAGTTGTGGGGCTTCGGCCAAGGACGGCGGTGGTCGGGTCTGTGCTACGCGGGAGCGAACCTAGTTCCCGATCATGGCGCTGACCCGGGGGCGTTGGTCGCTTTCGGCGAGCGAGCCCGCCGGCGCGGAAGACGATGCTCGTCGATTGTTGGGCCACGCGCTCAAGTGCTCACGATGTGGCGGTCGCTCGAAGAGGCGTGGGGTCCGGCTCGTGAGGTGCGCGACGACCAACCAGTGCTTCGCATCGATGAAGACCCGCGCATCGACGGAGATTCTGGCGTTCGCCCCGTCCGTGAGGAGGAGCTGGATATCTTGCTGCCGGCTTGTATCGAGATGTTCACCGAAGAGGTGGGTGTGTCACCTGTCGCCGGGGGAGACGGCGCGCTCTACCGGGCGCGCGTCCGCGAGCTCGTGCTCTCGGGTCGTGCGCTGGCGCGGATCGAGAACGGTCGGGTGCTCTTTAAGGCCGAGCTCGGGTCGGTGTCGTCGCTGGCCTGTCAGGTGCAGGGCGTGTGGGTTCACCCCGAACTTCGTGGACAGGGACTGTCGGCCCCAGGCATGGCAAGCGTGGTGCGATACGCCCGCGATCGCTTCGTCCCCACTGTCAGCCTGTACGTCAACGGGTACAACGAGCCGGCTCGGCGGGCATATGAGCGGGTCGGGTTCGACAAACACAACACCTTCGCCACTGTGTTGTTCTGACCTCGTGTTGTTCTGACCGCGTGCCGTTTTGAGCCCGCTCGTCAGCGTGGTGCGTAGTCGACGTGGGTGAAGGGCCAGTCGGCCGCAAGCCAGTCGGTAATCGTGCGCCAGAGCTCGGCGTCGAGGGGAGCATGCGTTGCTCGCACCCACGAGCGCACGGACGCATCGCTCGCGGGGTCTTTGCTCGGGTAGATGTACACGCAACCGACCACATCGTCGTCAACCCGGCTTCGCACGGTGTAGGTGAAGCCAAGCCCTCGGGCGAAGTGGTCGGCATGTTGACGCAGGTCACCGGCGTTCTCTTCCAAGGTCATGGGGTGCGGCCAGCGCTTGGTCTCGAATCCTGGAGTCGCGTGGATGTGCTCGACGGACGACGTCCAGGCCGCGTAGTCAGCCTCGTTGTGCTCGACCCCCAAGGGTTCGAGCCAGAGGTTCTGAGTACGGGGTGGTAGGGGTGCCGCGAAGTCGGCTGACACGAAGGGGCCGCCGTGCGCCGGCCGTGGATCTGCCGACTCATCGATATCGGGTGTCGCTTCCTCTGTCATGGATGGGAGAGTAGGCCCCGGTCACTCTGGGCCGCCACAATCGACGAGGAGTTCTCTAGTGTTGTTGCGAATGTCGACGCTGTTCCTGCGGACGCTTCGCGAGGATCCCGCCGATGCAGAAGTCCCGAGCCACCGGCTCTTGGTGCGGGCGGGGTACGTACGCCGAGCCGCACCAGGTATCTACAGCTGGCTGCCGCTCGGCTACGAGGTGCTGCGGAATGTCGAGCGGATCGTTCGCGACGAGATGAACGCCATCGGGGCGCAGGAGGTGCACTTTCCGGCACTGCTGCCGCGTGAGCCGTACGAGGCGAGCGGCCGTTGGGCTGAGTACGGCGACCTCATCTTTCGGTTGAAGGACCGCAAGGACGCCGACTACCTGCTGGGGCCGACGCACGAGGAGATGTTCACGCTCCTCGTTAAGGACATCTACTCGTCGTACAAGGACCTGCCTCTTTGGCTCTACCAGATCCAGACCAAGTATCGCGATGAGCAGCGTCCACGGGCAGGCATCCTGCGTGGCCGTGAGTTCGTGATGAAGGACTCGTACTCGTTCGACATCAGCGATGAGGGACTCCAGCGATCCTACGATGCGCATCGTGAGGCGTATGTGCGGATCTTCGACCGGTTCGGATTCGACTAT
>JBDTTS010000262.1:0-3916 GCA_039930525.1 Actinomycetes bacterium
ACGATGTCGCGGGCCTTGTTGCTGAAGCTGAGGCCGATTCGCCCGTCGTTGCGCGTCCATGCCGCCTCAAGCACACTGCCGCGCCGGATCGCACCGGCCGGCAGTGCCGCCTCCAAGGCCCGCACCATGCCGTCGTTGCCCCCAGCGACGCGGTATCGCTCGTTGGCGCCGGGGTAGGGCGCGAGGTACGCCTCGAAGAGATTGATCGTCGACATCTCGCTGGGTTCGAGCCCGAAGAAGCTCTGCTGAAAGGCTCCGAGCGCGCGTCCTAGCAAAGAGTTGGAGCCACCGGGAATGTTGCGATCGAACCATTGGGTCATCGGTCTGTTGTCGATGGCGATGGCTGCCGGTCCCGCCTTGTTCCAGCGGTAGTCGCCGGCTCGCTTGTAGTCAGCTTTGAGTTTGGTGAGGAAGACCCCGTAGTCGGCGAAGACCTCGTTCGACGAGCGAAGGGCGCCGTCGATCCAGCGGTAGCTGTTGCTGCCCGCGGGGAAGGACTGCGCGAAGGTGTCGACGAGCTCGACGCCGAGCTCGGCAGCCAGCGCACGAAACTGCTTGTGCCGAGAGTCGATGTACTGACCACCGTGCTCGGCGGTCTGACCCGCGTCGAAGAAATCACGGATCGAGTAGCACCGTCCGCCGACGCGCTCCTGCGCCTCATGCAGAACCGCGGTGATGCCGTTCTGATGCAGCCGATAGGTACAGCTGAGCCCGGCGAGGCCCGCTCCGATCACGATGACCTTGGGGGACGTGGTGCCGGCCAACGCCCGCGACGGTTGGGCGAGCAGGCCAGCGCCCACGGCACCGATGCCGATCACGGCGCTGCCCTGCAGGAACCGGCGGCGACCAAGGGCGCTTCCGGGGTGCGTGTCACCTGGCTGGTCGAGCTGTTCGCCGTACGCTCGCCGCTGCTGGGCGTCGTACCAGGCGAGCACTTCGTCGGGTGAGCTGGTCACTGGACCGGGATACGCGTGGTAGGCGCTGGTGAGGCGGCGAACCTCGCGGGTCAGTGTCGGTCCGAGCGCTGGCATGGCTTCTCCTCCGCCGAGGCGTGGAGGCGCCCCCTTGCTCGCACGCTAGAGGGCGACTCGCACGAAGTCCATGAGCAATGTGAGCGGTCCCGAAGGAAGGGACCGCTGGCAGGCAGTGCTACGCCCCAAGCGCAGCGGGCGGGACTAGCTGACGCGCTAAGCATGACGGTTTCGGCCATGGCGCAGGCCTTGGCGCAGCGCCGTGGACGGTGAGGCGGTGTTGCTTGAGGACGCGCGAGCCTACGGCTATGCCGTGCTCGACGTTCCGCACGATGTGTCGACGGTGCCGGCGCGCTGATCCGCTCCAGTGGGCTAGTTCTGGGTCAGTCTCTGCTGCCGCAGTCACGGCCCTGGTCGAACATCTGCGCCGTGATGATCGGACCAGCTGGGATGTCCCGCTTGGTGTGTTCGTGCCCGCACCCGTGGCGAGCTGGGCGCGGTAATCGTGGACGCTTTTGTACCGCATGAGTACATATCCGTCCGCTACCGACCGCTGCACCGCATCTAGTGAGGGGCCATTCGCTGATCGGCGCGATCTGCCCGAGATCGACAGCGAGTGGCGGCTCGTCACTTCGAGTAGTTGACATCCCCCGATTGACGCGTCGAGATCAACTTTCCGGCGGAGACCTCGCACTTCCCGCCTGCCAACAAGGTCTGGTAAGTATGAATGGGAGCGGTGAGGCGAGGGTTGCGTCACGCGACGGTCTCGTGTGCTCGAGAGAGTGCGTCTCGCCGGGTTGACTAGGAGTGGTCATGGCTGGGACCCGATTTCGTCGTTCCTTCGTCGTCGTTGCCGCGGGAGCGGTCTTACTGGCGCTGGCGCCAGCGGTTCCGTCGCAGGCAGCGGTCGCGCCCAAAGATGACGCGGCCAGCGCGTCGGCCTCAGCCCCAGCACCGTTCACGATCGTTGCCTACCCAGACACGCAGAAATACAGCAAGTCGTACCCGAGCACGTACAACCAGCAAGCCCAGTGGGTCGTTGATCACAAGGCCGCGAACGATCTGAACATCAAGTTCGTGACGCACCTTGGTGACATCGTCGAGAGCATCGACTCCAGTGCGAAGGAGTGGGACAACGCCGATGCGGCGCACGACATCCTCGAGAGGGGAAGCGTTCCCTATGGCGTGGTTCCCGGTAACCACGACATCAGCAGAGCCGGTGTGGGCACTAGGTACGACGCAACGTTCCCGCCGTCGAGATTTGCGGGACAGCCTTGGTATGGCGGCTACCTCGGAGACTCGATCTCCGGTGGCACGCAGGGCATCGCCAGCGATGGAGTGTTTGACAGCACCGACCGGCGGAACAAGGACAGCTACCAGATCGTCAATGTCGCTCCGCTCAGGTTCGTCTTCATCAACCTTGAGTACGACATGCCGCAGTACACGCTCAATTGGGCACAGGGGGTCATCAACAAACAGCTCACGGTCGACCCCGACACCGAGTTCGTGTTGGTGACGCACAACTTCATCAACGCGAAGAATGCACGTCCGACAAGCCCTATCAGCCGAGCTGATGGCCGATCTGCCCAGTACGTTTGGCAGAACCTGATCACGAAAAACTGCAGATCCACCTGGTCCTGAGCGGGCACTATTCCGGCGAAGGCCGTCGTCGCGACCTGAACAGCTGCGGCCAGCCCGTGCACCAGGTGCTGGCCGACTACCAGTCGCGCGCCAACGGCGGCGACGGTTGGTTGCGCTACATGACCTTCAACCCGACCGAGAACACCATCGACGTCAAGACATACTCGCCCAAGCTCAACCGGTTCGAGTCAGACGCCAACAGCGAGTTCACCCTCGACTTCGACATGGGCAGCGTCGGGGCCAACCAGGCACCGACCGTCGACTCCGCGGTGGTGACGCCGAACAACCCGAAGACCAACGACTCTGTGAATGTTGCGGCAACGGCTTCAGACCCTGAAGGCACGACTCCGACGCTCAGCTACCAGTGGCAGATCAACACCGGGGCCGGCTGGGCCGACATCGGCGGAGAGACTGCGAGCTCACTCGACCTGTCAGCAGCCGGAAACGGTGACAAGACCGACCAGGTACGAGTGAAGGTGACCGCGTCAGACGGTTCCCTCGCCGATGTCGTCTACTCCAACGCTGTGACGGTGGGCAACTCTGCACCGGTGGCGGACAACGACACGGCCACCACGCCTAAGCGCACCGCTGTTGCGATCGACGTCCTGAACGGTGACTCCGATGCTGACGGTGACTCTCTCAGTGTGACGTCCGTTTCCGTCAACACCGTTGGCGCCGGTTCGGCATCGGTCATCTCTGGTGGGCCAGATGACGGCAAGGTTCTGTTCACGCCGGACAACGCCTTCGACGGGGATGCGTCCCTGACATACACGGTCTCGGACGGCACAGCTAGCGACACAGCGAACGTCACGGTCACCGTGAATCAGGACGCGACACCGCCAGGCGCACCAACCGACGTGACCGCCACCGCCGTGACAGGTGGCGTCGACGTGGATTGGACTCTGAGCGCGTCTGCTGACGTCGCAGGCTACGACGTCTTCCGCGGTCCGACCGGCTGCGACAAGGTGGGCTGCGCAACCAAGCTGAACGCTTCGCGGCTGGGTGCGACAGTGGTCACATACCAGGACACCACGGCAACGCCAGGAGAGTCCTACGTCTACTTCGTCCGTGCAACGGACGACAGTGGTAACTATTCGGCGGTGTCGAACATCGCGGACATCTCGATCGGCATGGACTGCCTCAGCACAGAGTGGAAGGCCGAGTACTTCGATGGGAGGAAGTTGGCTGGTCGTGTGGTGGCGTCGGAGTGTGTGTCGGCGGTGAACTACCGCTTCGGCAAGCATGCTCCGCCTGCGGCTCCGAGTGTGGGAGCGACGAACTATTCGATTCGGTTCACACAGGTG
>JBDTTS010000263.1:0-3905 GCA_039930525.1 Actinomycetes bacterium
CAGCGAGAAAGAGGTCGGTGCCGTCGTACAGGGCATCGACGTCGATCTCCACTGCGTCATCGAGAAATCGGTCGACCAGGACCGGGTGCTCAGGGCTGACCTGTGTCGCTCTGCCGATGTAGTCGCGCAGCATGTCGTCGTCGTAGACGATCTCCATGCCGCGCCCACCGAGAACGTAGGACGGGCGAACCAGCACCGGGAAGCCGATCTCGTCAGAGATCTCCTTGGCCTCGACGAAAGAAGTCGCCATACCGTGGCGCGGCGCGGTCAATCCAGCCTCAGCCAGAACCGCCCCGAAGGCTCCCCTTTCTTCAGCGAGGTGAATGGCCTCCGGCGAAGTCCCGACAATCGGGACTCCCGCGTCCTTCAGTTGTTGAGCAAGTCCAAGGGGCGTCTGTCCGCCGAGTTGAACGATGACACCGGCTACTTCGCCCACTGCCTGTTCGGCGGCAACGACCTCCAGCACATCTTCGAGGGTGAGAGGTTCGAAGTACAGCCGGTCGCTGGTGTCATAGTCGGTTGAGACCGTCTCGGGGTTGCAGTTGACCATGATCGTCTCGTAGCCGGCCGCCCTCAGCGACAGCGCCGCATGTACGCACGAGTAGTCGAACTCGATCCCCTGACCGATGCGGTTCGGACCACTGCCCAAAATGACGACAGCAGGCTTGGTGCGCGGACGGACCTCGTTCTCTTCGTCATACGCCGAGTAGTGGTATGGCGTGTGTGCGGCAAACTCACCGGCACAGGTGTCAACTGTCTTGAAGACCGGCCGAATGCCGAGCGCCTGCCGAAGGTGTCGGGCGACGTCCTCGGACACACCCCGCAGCTCGCCAATCTGTCGATCAGAGAACCCATGACGCTTGGCTCGGCGCAGCAAGCTGGGGTCGAGTTCTGACGCGGCGCTCAACTCGCCGGCGATCTCGTTGATGAGGGCCAGCTGATCCAGAAACCACGGATCGATCCCGGTCGCTTCGTGCATCTCTTCAGCCGTGGCACCCAGCCACATCGCCTGCTGCACCTTCTTGATGCGGCCGTCGTGCGGCGTCTTGGCCTGCTCGACCAGGCTGGCCACATCGTGAGATATGTCGTTCCACGAGAAGGGCGCATCTGCCTTCTCGACCGAACGCAGCGCCTTCTGGAGAGCCTCCGGTATGTTGCGCCCGATCGCCATGGCTTCGCCGACACTCTTCATGTGCGTGGTCAGCGTCGGGTCGGCGGCCGGGAACTTCTCGAAGGCGAACCGGGGCACCTTGACCACGACGTAGTCGAGCGCCGGCTCAAATGACGCGGGCGTTTCGGCGGTGATGTCGTTGGGGATCTCGTCAAGGGTGTAGCCGATAGCCAGCCGCGCGGCGATCTTGGCGATCGGGAACCCAGTGGCCTTGCTCGCCAGTGCGCTCGAACGCGAGACCCGTGGGTTCATCTCGATGACAACCAGCCGCCCGTCAGCGGGATTGACCGCGAACTGGATGTTGCACCCACCAGTATCGACGCCAACGGCACGGATGATCTTGATGCCGACGTCGCGCATGTGTTGGTACTCACGGTCAGTCAAAGTCATGGCAGGGGCCACCGTGATCGAGTCGCCGGTGTGAACGCCCATGGGGTCGAGGTTCTCGATCGAGCAGATGACGACGACGTTGTCATTCTTGTCACGCATGAGCTCGAGCTCGTACTCCTTCCACCCGATGATCGACTCCTCCAGAAGCACCTCGGTCGTGGGGCTCGCGGCCAGCCCCGCACCAGCGATACGGCGCAGGTCGCCCTCGTCATAGGCCATGCCAGACCCGGCACCTCCCATCGTGAACGACGGGCGCACGACTACGGGGTACCCCAGCGCGGCTACGCCGGCAAAGCAATCGTCCATCGTGTGACAGATCACCGAACTGGCTACCTCGCCACCGATCTCTTCGACGATTCCTTTGAAGAGCTCGCGATTCTCTCCGCGTTGAATTGCTTCGACATCAGCCCCGATCAACTCCACGTCGTACTTCTCCAGAACGCCCGTCTCGTGCAAGGCGATGGCGGCATTCAATGCCGTCTGCCCACCCAACGTGGGAAGCAGAGCATCTGGTCTTTCCTTGGCGATGATCTTCTCGATGATGTCGGTCGTGATCGGCTCGATGTAGGTGGCATCGGCGAACTCGGGGTCGGTCATGATCGTCGCGGGATTGCTGTTGACCAAGATCACGCGTAGGCCCTCATCACGCAGCACCCGGCACGCCTGGGTGCCCGAGTAATCAAACTCGGCAGCCTGCCCAATCACAATGGGGCCGGACCCGATCACCAGGACAGAGTCGATGTCAGGACGTCGTGGCATCAGCGGTTCCCCTGCATCATGGCGGCGAACCTGTCGAAGAGGTACGCCGAGTCGTGGGGGCCAGCAGCGGCTTCAGGGTGGTACTGGACGCTGAATGCTGGAACATCGAGAAGTCGCAGCCCCTCGACCACATCGTCGTTGAGGCAGACATGGCTGACCTCAGCACGTCCAAACGTGGTGGCAGTGGTGGCGTCTCGGGGTGCATCTACTGCGAACCCGTGGTTATGAGCGCTGATCTCGACCTTGCCCGCTGCCCGGTCTTGGACCGGACAGTTGATGCCCCGGTGGCCGTACTTCAACTTGTAGGTGCCGAACCCAAGGGCTCGGCCAAGAACTTGGTGACCGAAGCAGATACCGAAAACCGGGATCGAACGCTCCAGCACGTCGCGCATCAGCGCAACGGGGCCTTCAGCCGTCGAAGGATCTCCTGGACCGTTGCTGAAGAAGACGCCGTCGGCCCCGGTTTCCTGCACGTCTGCGATGGTGCTGCTCGACGGCAACACGTGCACCTCGATGCCTCGCTCAGCCATGCGCTGCGGCGTCATGGCCTTGATCCCTAGATCGATGGCAGCCACCGTGTGCTTCTTCTCGCCAAGGGCAGGTACGACGTAGGTGTCTTTCGTCGACACCACTCCGCACAGATCGGCGCCGGCCATGCCCGGGCTCTGCCTGACCAGGTCGAGCAGCTCCAGTGGGTCGATGGTTGTTGTCGAGATCCCCACCCGCATCGCGCCATGCTCACGAAGGTGGCGGGTGAGCGCTCTCGTGTCGACACCTGAGATGCCGACAACGTTCTGGTCGGCGAGCCGCTGTTGCAGCGACCCTGTTGAACGCCAGTTGGATTGGACGCGTGAGGGGTCGCGCACCACGTACCCACTGACCCAGATCGCCGATGACTCGTCGTCGTCGTCGTTGACACCGGTGTTACCGATCTGCGGCGCGGTCTGGATCACTACCTGCCGGTGATACGACGGATCGGTCAGGGTTTCTTGATAGCCGGTCATCGCCGTGCAGAACACTGCTTCACCGAAAGTCTCGCCGGTGGCGCCCAGCGATTCACCTGCGAAGGCGCGTCCGTCTTCAAGCACGAGAAGGGCAGGTCGTGGTGCGGTCACGCAGGTTCTCCCTGGTTCGTGATGGATGAGGTCTGCACGATGGCGACCCGCAGCGATTCAGCAACCGCTGCCTCGGGCACACGCAAACCGATGTCGATGAGCGTCCCGTTGTGGCTCCAGGTGATCAGTAGGACCCCTTCGGCCTCAAGAACCCGGCCAGCGCTCGCCCGGTCATGACGGACGTCGACCACGTCGCCCGAGGCGATGAACAAGTCCGCTGCCCCTTGGCGCAGGATCCACACCCCTTGATCTGACACCACCACTTGGGCCTTGCTCGGGACCCCAAGACCGTGCACCACGATGCGGTCCAACCAGTCACCAGAGCGCGTCGCCCCGAGATAGCGTCCGACACCCCGCACGACCCAGCCGTCCGCATCACCACCTGCAGGAACAGGCGACACGGGAGGCACGGGAGGCACGGGAGGCACAGCCGGCAGTGGCACCAGATCAGATTGGCTCACCGCCCGTCG
>JBDTTS010000264.1:0-3898 GCA_039930525.1 Actinomycetes bacterium
GCAACCGCCGTGAACGGCGAAGACACGTACGTTCGCTGTACAACGTGTGATTACACCGCCAACGTCGAGGCGGTGACCGCTCGGCCAGTCGAGCCCCTTCCGTTTGATGGCCTTGCCGCAGCCCATGTCGAGGAAACCCCTGACACGCCAACGATCGAGTCGCTCGTCGCGCATCTCAATGTTGCCTTCCCTCGTGAGGATCGCCCCTGGGCCGCATCGGACACTCTCAAGAATGTGGTCGTGATGCTGCACCACCCGGGCGGCGTGCGCGAGCCATTGGCGATTGGTGTGCCGGGCGATCGCGAGGTGGATGAGAAGCGTCTTCAGGCTCAGGTCGAGCCGGCCGAGCTAGCAGCTTTCACCGAGGCAGACTTTGTCGCACACCCGATGCTGAAGAAGGGATACATCGGCCCCGGCGCTCTCGGGTCCGAGAAGTCTTCTGGGATCCGCTTCCTGCTTGACCCTCGGATTGTCGACGGCACCGCGTGGGTCACCGGCGCCGACCAGGACGGGCGCCATGTGCTCGATCTCGTTGCTGGCCGAGACTTTGTGGCCGATGGTGTCGTCGAGGCGGCGGAGGTCCGAGAGGGCGATCCTTGCCCCCGCGATGGTGGAGCCCTTGAGACCGCACGCGGCATCGAAATGGGGCATATTTTCCAGCTTGGTCGGCGGTACGCCGAGGCTCTTGACTGCAAGGTGCTCGACCAGAACGGCAAGTTGGTAACCGTCACCATGGGCTCGTACGGAATCGGTGTCTCGCGAGCCGTGGCGGCGATCGTCGAGAACTCCCACGACGACATCGGCATCATCTGGCCGCGCGAGGTGGCGCCGGTAGACGTTCACCTGATGGCCACCGGTAAGGACGCCAGCGTGTTTGAGTTCGCCGACCGGCTAGCGCTTGACCTTGAGGCAGCTGGCATCCGGGTGCTCTATGACGACCGCAAGGGCGTCTCGCCTGGCGTGAAGTTCAAGGACTCCGAGTTGCTGGGTATGCCAACGATCGCGGTGGTGGGCAGAAATCTGGCCGAAGGAGTGATCGAGGTGCGTGACCGTGCTTCTGGTGATCGCCGTGACGTTCCGGCTGGCGAGGCGCTGGCCGAACTGGTGGCCGAGTGCAGCACCTAGCTGGTGCTGGTGGCCGCTGGATCGTCGCTGTTGAGGCCAGGTAGCGCTGGCACGGTATCGATCCAGCCCCAGATCGCGATGCTCGACTCGCGCAGCCACGCGGCGCCCTGCAGCCGCGTCGCGCGCTGGGCTGCGCCTGCGAGCGCGGCGTAGGCCACTCCGCACGACTGCTCAAGGTCAGCGGCGAGCGCTTTGCCCTGTCGTGCCGATGGCGGCTTGGCGATGTCGTAGGCCGGTGCCGAGGGCACCGGGCTGCCGCCGAGCGCCACGACAGCGTCGATGCATCGGGTGCGTCGCGTCCGGTGGACGTCGAGCGCAGCCGCGGCCGGAAGCGCGAGCGGCGGCGTAGCCCCGACCAGGCCGAACCCCCAGATCGCGGCGTGCTCGGCGGCCAGACCCTGTTGCCACAGCGTCAAGTCGTCATTCATCGGCTGCTCGC
The DNA here is from genome assembly GCA_039930525.1 of Actinomycetes bacterium. Classification (GTDB taxonomy): domain Bacteria; phylum Actinomycetota; class Actinomycetes; order JAHEKZ01; family JAHEKZ01; genus JAHEKZ01. Next base: position 1,565 of record JBDTTS010000264.1, read on the forward strand.
ACGGAGCGCGGCAGCCAGTGTGGCGTCGGAGGCAGCAATCGAAGCGATCAGCGGACTCACAGGTGCAGGGGCGCTGCGGATCCCGCGAGTGTGCCGATCGACCGCAGCGTCGAGAGCCGCCACAAGCTGGACGGTACTGATGGACGACTCGGGCGAGGACGAAGACCCTGAGGACGGGGAAGGCGACGGGGCGGTCAAAGAGGAAGCGGAAGGTGACAGGGAGGTTGACGAGGGGGAGGTTGAAGAGGGGGACGTTGACGAGGGGGAGGTGGACACCCTTGCGGGCGATCCGAGGGCGGAGTCGAGCGCCGCGATATGTGTGTCAACAGTCGAGGCCGACGATTGGGCGGAAGGCCCGTTTGGTGCACCGCTCCACTTCAGGGTCGCCGCCTTCAGCGTCGCCTCAACGTTCCTGGCCGATGTCAACGCGGCACGTTCGGGGTCGACTGGAAGGTCGCCACCCTCGTCCTGCGTGCAGCCACCGATCGTGAGCAGCACGGGCAGCCCCCCGAGGCCGAGCAGCAGGCTACGACGCGGGACGCTCGTACGGTCGGGGGGTGGCACGCGGGTCAGCATTCCACGAAGTCGGGATAGAGTGGCGGCCACGTCACACCCAGCAGGTCAGAACAGGCACGTCACAACAGAATGGGCGGAGGTCCACATGTCCGCAGTCGCCGGCCGCGTCGAGCAGGCACTCACGCCCATCGTCAATGCCGAGGGATTCGACCTCGAGGCGGTAGACGTGCAGCCTGCAGGAAGACGCCGTCTGGTGCGGGTGCTGGTCGACCGCGACGGGGGCGTCACCCTCGACCACATTGCTGGGCTCACCTCCGTGCTTTCAGCCACGCTCGACGACACCAATGCCATGGGTGAGCAGCCCTATCTGCTGGAGGTGTCCTCGCCTGGCGTTGGTCGCCCCCTGAGCCTGCCCAGGCACTGGCGTCGAAATGTCACTCGGTTGGTCACCATCACGTTGGCCGATGGCGAAGCTTTGGCAGGTCGGGTCGTCTCCAGCGACGACGCGAGCGTTACCTTGGGCGAGGTGGACGGCGAGGCGACGACCCGTACCGTAAAGCTCGCCGACGTCGTCGAAGCGCACGTCGAGGTCGAGTTCAACCGTCGTGCCGAGGCACCCGGTGACGGGGACACGACAGGCACGCCGACCGAGGGTGAGCGTTGATGGATATTGACATGAGTGCCTTGCGCTCCCTGGTCAACGAACGCGAGATTCCGCTCGAGGTCGTGGTCGAGGCCATCGAACGTGCGCTAGAGACCGCCTACCATCACACCCCTGACGCACAGCCTCGGGCGCGCGTTGAGCTCGATCGATCAACGGGGCACGTCACGGTCTACGCAGCCGAGACCGATGAGGACGGCGAGGTGCTCCGCGAGTGGGACGACACTCCGGAGGGCTTCGGCAGAGTGGCAGCCACGACGGCGCGTCAGGTGATTCTGCAGCGTTTGCGAGACGCCGAGGACGAGGCCACCTTCGGTGCTTGGTCGGGTCGCGAGGGCGATCTGGTCTCCGGTGTCATTCAGCAAGGTCTCAACCCCCAGATGGTCCTCATCGATCTGGGCCCGTTGGAGGCTCAGCTGCCGTCCCCAGAGCAAGTGCCTGGTGAGATGTACATCCACGGTGAACGGCTCCGGTGCTACGTGGTGGGTGTCCGAAAGGGCGGCCGCGGACCGATCGTCACCGTCTCGCGGACGCATCCAGGCCTGGTCAAGGCGCTCTTTGCGCTCGAGGTGCCTGAGATCGCTGACGGCTCGGTCGAGATCGGCGCGATTGCGCGTGAGGCCGGCCATCGCACCAAGATCGCTGTGCAGTCACACAAAGCCGGGCTCGGAGCCAAGGGTGCCTGCATCGGGCCGATGGGGGCCCGCGTGAGGGCCGTGATGGCCGAGCTGCACGGTGAGAAGATCGACATCGTCGACTTCTCGACCGATCCCGCGGAGTTCGTCGGACACGCACTCTCGCCGGCCAGAGTCACCTCGGTTACGGTCGTCGACGCCGACTCCCGGGCAGCTCAAGTGGTGGTGCCTGACTACCAGCTCTCGCTGGCCATCGGGCGTGAGGGACAGAACGCGCGGCTCGCAGCTCGGCTCACCGGTTGGCGGATCGATATCGTCTCCGACACCGCTCGACCTGCTGAGACCGCCAGTGACCCGGCCAGTGACCCGGCCAGTGACCCGGCCAGTGACCCGGCCAGTGACCCGGCCAGTGAGGGGCTGCCAGGCGCCGACACTTCAGCTCCCGACGCCTTGCCGGCGTTGCCGAGCGACGAGCCCGCGGGCTGACGGGGTAGAGTGCTCCGTGGCTGACCGTCCGTCGGC
>JBDTTS010000265.1:0-3873 GCA_039930525.1 Actinomycetes bacterium
GACAGCACCAAGGTGTGACCTCGTCCTCACAATGCTCAAGCGTCAAGGGGGAGACAAACCCCCCCCAGATCGGGTGCAACGTCACGTTGCGTCCCAATGACGTAGTCAACGCGCTATCCATCAATCCACAGACTTTACGTTGTGGATCGATGACTGCGGCGATTCGTTCCTATGACGGGCGCAACGTGACGTTCCCCCCGTAGGGGTAGGGGTAGCGGGTTAGGGGGTGCGGTCGTCTGGGGATGCGGGAACGGTCCCAAGGCGCCCAGCCTGGAAGTCGTCGAACGCCTCGATCAGTTCAGCCTTGGTGTTCATCACGAACGGTCCGTAGGCAGCGACTGGCTCGCGGATCGGTTGCCCACCGAGTATGAAGACGTCAAAGGCACTGTCGCGCGCGTCCTGCTGCTCATCGGCAGCGATGGTGATCGATGATCCATCGCCAAACACTGCCAGCTGGCCCCACGTCATCGGACGCCGCTCGGCGCCCACCGATCCACGCCCTGACAGGCCGTACACCAACGCGTTGAAGTCGCTGCGCCACGGAAGCGTCAACGAAGCTCCGGGGGCGATCGTTGCGTGCAGCAAGGTAATCGGCGTGTAGGTGGCACCCGGGCCTGAGTGGCCGTCGAGGTCGCCGGCAATCAACCGGACGAGTGCGCCGCCATCAGCAGACGAAAGAAGGGCCACCTTGGCGGAAGTGATGTCCTGGTACCGCGGTGCCGCGAACTTCAGCGAACTCGGAAGATTGACCCACAACTGCAGTCCATGAAACAGCCCCCCTGACATCACGACATGCTCGGGGGGCGCCTCGATGTGCAAGATGCCCGCGCCTGCCGTCATCCACTGCGTGTCACCATCGGTGATCATCCCCCCGCCACCGTTGGAGTCTTGATGCTCCATAAGCCCATCGATCATGTACGTGACAGTCTCGAACCCGCGGTGCGGATGCCATGGAGTGCCCTTAGGCTCACCCGGGGCGTACTCGACCTCGCCCATCTGATCCATGTGAATGAACGGGTCAAGCGCTGCAAGATCGACGCCGGCAAAGGCCCTGCGAACGGGGAATCCTTCGCCCTCGAACCCAGAGGGGGCCGAGGTCACGCTGTTGACCGGACGTGGGCGGTCGACCAGCGCGTCGAGGTCGGTAATCCGCGGCAGTGCAAGAACATTGTCAACAGTGACGGCCGGCATCTGTGCCTCCTCTAAATGGCTTCAATCACGTAACTTACTTGCTTGCTCAAGTATTCCACAAGTAATCCATTGGCGCACAAGGTCCAGACGCTTCTAGCGTGGTCGCATGCCGGACGAATCCGAAGTCCCCGACGGACGCGTCAGTCGCGTCGATCGCGGGATGTGCGACATCCTCACGCCAACCGGCACGATCCGCGCCCGTTGGGCAGCCGATGTCGTGCGTGAGGCTCGGACGTCGACGGTCGCAACACCGACCGTTGGCGACGAAGTGAAGCTGCAGTCTGCGGACGACCAGGTGTGGCTGCAGCGAGTGCTGCCGAGGCGCAATGCCGTGGCGAGAGCCTCCGTGTCACCGGGGAGCAGCCACCAGCAAGCGCTGGCGGCCAACGTGGACGTCCTTGCGATCTGCGAGCCATGCCACCCTGCCCCAGCCGCCGGCCGGATCGAACGCCTTCTCGCCCTGGCTTGGGAGAGCGGCAGCCAGCCCGCGGTGCTCCTCACGAAGGCCGATCTGTCACCCGACATCGTCATGGCCGCTGACGCAGTCGGCCAGGTGGCGGTGGGGGCGATCGTTATGCCCGTCAGCATCCCGCAAGGGACTGGCCTGGACGCCATACGCGCCCTGACCGCCCCCGGGCAGGCCATGGCACTCCTAGGCCCCTCGGGTGCTGGTAAGTCCACCATCTTGAACGCCCTGCTGGGCGCCGACGTGATGTCGACAAGTCACGTCCGAAGTGACGGAAAGGGGCGCCACACCACGGCCCACCGCGAGCTGCTCGCCATGAGCGACGGGTCGTTCATCATCGACACCCCAGGCCTCAGGAGCATCGGTCTGTCGTCCATCGAAGGACTCGACCAGGCCTTTTCCGACGTCAGCGAGCTTGCCACTACGTGCCGCTTCAACGACTGCGCCCACGACTCCGAGCCGGGCTGCGCCGTCCTCCAAGCCATCGACGATGGGTCACTCCCGCCGCGACGACTCGACAGCTACCGCAAGCTGTTGGCTGAGGCCGCCTACCATCAACGTCGCGGCAACGCACGGCTGGAGGCCGAAGAACGAGCAAGATGGCGGTCAGTCTCTCGGCAGCTCAAGAAGCAGTCGGGACGCAACCGCCCCTGACGGCGCTCAGAAGCGCTGGATCAGCGCAACTGTTCGCGAGCGCTAAACGACTTCGCGAACTTCAGCGAAGTGGCAGGCCACCGGGTGCCCTGTGCCGCGGTCGACCAACTCGGGTGTCTCGGTGGCGCAGATGTCCTGCGCCTTCCAGCAGCGGGTGCGGAAGCGGCAACCGGACGGCGGGTCGATGGGGCTGGGCACATCGCCCTCCAGCACGATTCGCTCGCGTGCCCGCTCTTTGTCAGGGTCTGCAATGGGGGCGGACGACAACAGAGCCTGCGTATAGGGGTGTGAGGGCTGCTCGTAGATCTCGGCTCGCGTGCCGATCTCGACGATCCTCCCGAGGTACATTACCGCGACGCGGTCGGAGATGTGCCGAACGACTGAGAGGTCGTGGGCAATGAAGACGTAAGCGAGCCCTAGCTGTTGCTGCAACTCTTCCAGCAGGTTGACGACGCCAGCCTGGACGGAAACGTCGAGAGCGGACACCGGCTCATCGAGGATGATCGCCTTCGGTTCGAGAGCCAACGCGCGGGCAATACCGACTCTCTGCCGCTGCCCCCCAGAGAACTCGTGGGGATAACGGTTTCCGTGCTCGGGGTTGAGGCCAACGCGTTGTAGAAGGTCGGCTACGCGGTCGGGGATCTCGCGACCCTTCATCCCGTGGACGCGCATCGGCTCGGCGACAATGTCGTTGACAGGCATCTTCGGATTTAGCGATGCGTATGGATCTTGGAAGACGATCTGAAGGTCACGCCTGATGGGTCGCATTTGCTTATTTGACAAGGTCGTCAACTCTTGACCGTTGTACCGAACAGACCCCGACGTCGGCTTGTACAACTGCAGAACGGCGCGACCCGTTGTCGATTTCCCGCATCCAGACTCTCCGACAAGTCCGAGCGTCTCACCAGCGTCAAGGTGGAAGCTGACATCAGACACGGCCTGCACGGCGCCAATCGTTCGGCGAAACAGCCCACCGCCCTTAACCGGAAACTCTTTGACGAGATTCTCAACCTCAAGCAAGTGTTGTGGATGTACTGCGGCAGGCTCGGTCATGTCTCCACCGCCTCTGAACGAAAGAGAAGGGTTGGGTCTTCAGCTTCGGCGACCTTTTCCCAGTTGTGGCAGGCCGCCTTGTGGTGCGCCAGGTCGGTCGACACGAGCTCGGGCTCTTCGATCTGGCAGCGCTCTGTCACCAGGGGGCAGCGAGGGGAGAAAGGGCACCCGGGCGGAAGGTTGATGAGTGATGGCGGCGCCCCCTTGATCGGATGAAGTTTGCCGCCTGCACTGTCGAGTGCAGGTACCGAACCCAAAAGGCCTGCCGTGTAGGGCATGCGCGGTCGATTGTAGATGTCGTCGACCTCTGCCGACTCAACGCCGCGACCCGCGTACATGACCAGCACCCGGTGGGCCATGCCCGCCACCACACCGAGGTCGTGAGTAATGAGGATGACTGCAGCATTGACTGAGTCTTTGACCTCGACCAGGGTCTCCAAAATCTGCGCCTGCACCGTCACGTCAAGCGCCGTCGTTGGCTCGTCAGCGATGATGATGTCGGGGCTGTT
>JBDTTS010000266.1:0-3862 GCA_039930525.1 Actinomycetes bacterium
CCGCATTGTGGCCGCCGCCGAGACCGAGGCTGAGCGCGTCCAGCGCGAGATCGACGACTATATCGACGCCAAGCTCGCGAACTTCGAGCTCGTGCTGACCAAGACCCTCGAGGCCGTTGCCCGCGGGCGTGACAAGATCGCCGGTCGTCGAGCAGTCGAGGAACTGTCGGGCATCGCCCTTCCCGACTTTGACGAGGACCCACCGAACGACGACGGCGGCTCCAGCCGCTGACCGAGGCCGATCCCACTGCTCCGCCGCTCCGAGTTTGGGTCGGTCCGCCCGCTCGGCTACGCTAGTCCACGGTCTCGTCCCTGAGGCTGTAGTCCAAACTGCCCAAGGTCATGCCCAGCCCCGTCGTCAGCTCCAGTCGCCGGCGAGGTCAGAGGTGTGCGCCAGGAGAACACCGAACGTGTCTCGGCTCGATCCACGCGACCCGCTAGTGCTCGACACCCAACCGGTGGCGAGACGCCCCGGGTCGATGGCTGAGGTCGACCGCACGGTGCCGGCACCGGATGGACTCGGCACGGACGTGGTCGGCGTCCCTTCGGGTGCTGACGTCGAGTTGCAGCTGCGACTCGAGTCGGTGGTCGAAGGGGTGCTGGTGTCGGGCAGCTGCCGGACACAGGCGAGTGGTGAGTGCGTGCGGTGTCTGGATCCGGTCTCGATCGACCTGGTGCTTAACCTGCAAGAGCTCTTCGCCTACCCCGACGCCGCCGCAGCCGATGCGGAGGAGATCGCGCAGGTGCACGACGAGCTCGTCGACTTCCAGCCAGTGCTGCGGGACGCCGTGGTGCTCGCCTTGCCTCTGCAACCGGTATGCCAGGACGACTGTCTCGGCCTCTGCGCCACTTGTGGCCTGCGGCTGAACGACGACCCGAAGCACCAGCACGACCAGATCGACCCGCGGTGGGCCGCCCTGGGAGGCCTGCAGCAGCAGGACTCGAACGCAACAGACGCGCCAAGCGCGTCCTGAAGAAAGGGCATCGCTGTGGCCGTCCCGAAGCGGAAGACGTCGCGTTCCAACACCCGTTCGCGCCGAGCCAACTGGAAGGCCAGTCGCCCCACTGTCGTCACATGTGACCGGTGTCGTGAGCCTAAGTTGCCGCATGTCGCGTGCCCAACCTGTGGCACGTACAACAACCGACAGGTCACCGCTGTCTGACCGGTCCAACCCCGTGACCGCAGACGACGCAGCCGTCGACCAGCAGCCCCTGAGCAGTCATCCTCTGCTGGCGGCGCTACAGACCGGTATGGCTGCGCCAATGCTCGAGCAGGCATTGACCCACCGCTCGTATGCCTACGAGAACGGTGGGTTGCCGACGAACGAGCGCCTTGAGTTTCTTGGTGACTCGGTGCTTGGCCTCGTCGTGACCGAGACCCTCTACCGCGTACACCCTGATGTGCCCGAGGGGCAGCTGGCCAAACTGCGTTCGGCGGTCGTCAACATGCGGGCGTTGGCTGAGGTAGCCCGATCGCTGGGGCTCGGCGAGCACCTGAAACTGGGCAAGGGTGAAGAGACGACTGGCGGGCGCGACAAGGCGTCGATCCTGGCCGATGGACTCGAGGCCCTCATCGGAGCCGTCTACGTCGATCAGGGAATCGATGCCGCGACACACGTGGTCCATCACCTGTTCGACCCACTGCTTGAGGCTGCGCCGCTGCTCGGTGCCGGACTCGACTGGAAGACCAGCCTGCAAGAGTTGACGGCCTCGCTGGACTTGGGGGTCCCCGAGTATCGGATCGATGAGTCCGGCCCCGACCACGCAAAGATGTTCGTTGCCACCGTGGTGCTCCGTGACGGTTCCTATGGCACCGGGCGTGGAAACTCCAAGAAGGAAGCCGAGCAGCAAGCGGCTGCGGCTACCTGGGAGTCACTCGATGCCAGGGCTGCTCTGATGGGGCACGATGTGACCCCCAGCCAGACTTCAACGCCCGACGCCGGCGTCTGAGTTTGGTGCCAGAACCCGGTGCCTGAGCTGCCTGAGGTCGAGACGGTTCGTCAAGGCTTGGCGCGCCACCTCGTGGGCCGCACGGTGGTGAGCGCGACGTCGCTTCACCCCCGCGTAGCCAGACGTCATGCCTTGGGCGGACGCGACCTCTGCGAGCGGCTGACCGGCTGCCGGTGCCTCAGTGTCGAACGGCGGGGCAAGTATCTGTGGATTCCGTTGAAACCGGCTGTCGCCAGCTCGACCGACGGCGCGCGGATCGGTGGCAACCCGATCGACGAGGGCGAGACCGATGAGGCAGTGCAGGACGGAAGCGAGGGCGGAACTGAGGCGCTGATCGCCCACCTCGGCATGAGTGGCCAGTTCCGTTTTACCGACCAGCCGATGCGCACCCACCCCCACCTGCGCTTCGACGCCCATCTTGACGACGGTCAGTGGCTCTCATTTCTTGACCAGCGTACGTTCGGGGGGCTGTCGTGGGACCTCCTCGATCCCCCCCTCGATGGTCGGTCGCTACCGGCCTCATTGGGACACATCGCGCCAGATCCGTTTGAAAGCGGGTTCGACGTCGACGAGGTCGTGGCGCGGGTGCGGCGTCGGCGTTCGGAGGTCAAGCGGGTGCTGCTCGACCAGACCGTGGTGTCGGGTGTCGGCAACATCTACGCGGACGAGGCTCTCTGGCGCGCCCGGGTGCATCCCGCACGCGCGGCTCATCAACTGGCGCCTCGGGTGGTGCGCTCGCTGCTGGCCGAGGCTCAGCAGGTGATGGCAGATGCCCTCGAACAGGGTGGCACGTCGTTCGATGCTCTCTACGTCAATGTGAACGGCGAGAGCGGGTATTTCGAGCGATCCCTTGCCGTATACGGTCGCGAAGGGCAGGCGTGCCGCCGGTGCGGAGCGCCGATTCGACGCCTGCAGTTTATGAATCGCTCCTCGTTCGTATGTCAGCGTTGTCAGCGACCCCCGCGTCTGGCGACCAGTGGTCGGAGTGCGCCGATCGGGTGATCTGAACGCCTTGTCGTGCGCTCAGATCGTGACCTCTTCTTGACCTTCCCGATACCGCAGTGTCACCCTGAGGTATTCGCGGCGGGCTTTTTGCCGCCCACGCTGGCCGCCCGTCCAGCACGGTTCTTAAGGAACCAGTTCCCGAGGAAGGGGCCCTACGCATGGCAAAGGCGATTTTTGGCCACCTTGGCGGTCCCGACCCGCGGCTTCTTGCCGAGGTGGCGCGACTGCGGCGCCGGGTGGGCGACTTGCAGTCCGAGGTCGAGCGTCTGACTGCTGAGAATGAGGCGCTGCTACCGCAGACGATCGGTGAGTCGCTGGCCGACGAGATCATCACCCTCGACGCCTCACACCCCGACCGGTCGGCACCGGCGCTCGCCTGATTGCGTGCGCGCTGGCTTGCCCACCTCAGCTGATCGCGCCTTGCTGGATCGAGGCTTCAGCAGTCCCAGCGGTTGGCCGTTCTGCGCGTCCCCTGCAGTCCCGCTGGCGTTGCTCGGTAGGCTTCCCCCCGTTGCTTCGTGATTGACCATGCGTTCGCTAGAAACGTTCGACTCGTGTGACCGGCAAGGATTTCCCCACCCTGGCCGGTTGTTGCCGATCCGGCGCAGGCCGGACCGGTCCGTCCACCCTTCCGGGAGGGCCCGCAGTTCGTGGGGCTCTTCGCCGCCAGGGCCGACACCGCAGGAGTAGCCCCCGGTGTACCTCAAGACCATCACGCTTCGCGGCTTCAAGTCCTTCGCGTCGGCCACCACGTTGCGCTTTGAGCCGGGCATCACATGCGTCGTCGGACCAAATGGGTCAGGTAAGTCCAACGTTGTCGACGGCCTCTCGTGGGTCATGGGCGAGCAAGGGGCCAAGTCACTTCGCGGCGGCAAAATGGAAGACGTCATCTTCGCCGGCACGTCGG
>JBDTTS010000267.1:0-3856 GCA_039930525.1 Actinomycetes bacterium
CTGCCAGGCGTCAACGGATCGGCGACGCCAACTTTCCCCTCGGGCAAGGCAAAGCAGCCAAGCGATGCTGCGTCCGAGGACGCGGCCGCCAGTGATGTTGCCGGTGCCGAGGGTGTTGCAGGCGGCGGCCAGCATGAGCCTGCGCCACGTCCGGCTGCGCGCGCCAGCGTCCAGGCGTCAGAGGCGTCAGAGGCGCCAGTGGTCGTCACGTCGAAGGCGCAGGAGTCTGCCCCCGAGGTGAAGACGGACAAGCCCGTACTCGCCCCGGTGGTGCCTGCCGACGAAAAGGTGATCGGTGGGTCGGCCGGCGTGCCGCTGGCTGATGCGATCTCGCCGTACGGCCAGCGAACGGTGCTGCCGCAGATCGACCTGCTGCCTGCCGACACCGCGTCCGGCGCGCGTTTTGGTCTTGACGACGATGCGCCGCTCGCTGACGTCGCCGAGGTCCCGGTGGGTGGGGTTCCGCGCAGCGTGATCGGCGACGTCCCGAGCGGTCCGATGATCGACGAGTACTCGCCGGCGCAGAGCGCATGGACGCCGCCTGCTCCGCGGGCCGCCCTCGACCCGTTGACGGCTCCTTACGAGGACGTCCAGGTGGCCGATCTTCGCGACGGCCGCGACGGTGACGACGCCTGACGGGTTCGACGCCTAACGGGCTGCCCCACTGCTCGCCGAGTGTCCCCCTGGGTGACGCCCAGGCTCGTCGAGTGTCCCCCTGCGTGACGCCGCGGGACGTCGAGTGCACCCCTTATCTCCGGCCCTGCGTGTCGCGACCGGGGCTCAGCCGACGCTGATTCGATCGACCACGACGCCGGTGCCGGCAGACGCGGAGTCCCTTTCGCCGAGCACGCGCACCTGCAGCGTGTGGCGCGAATCGGTGAGCCCCGACACGGTGATCTGTTCACCGAACGAGACCGACGACGAGTAGAGGTTGGCCGCCTTCAGTGGCTCCCCGTCGACCCATAGTTCGACCTTGCCGAACCGTGGGCCGGTAGCCGTGTGCAGCGTGACCGAGGTACCGCGGAACTCCATCTCGGCGGTCTGTCCCGCGAGCTCAGCGACTGAGTAGTAGCCGTTGGACGCGGATCCGTCGGCCGCTCGTTGCCAGCTCTGGGCGACTCTGGGGGACGCCTCCGTTCCGCTCCGCGTGATGAAGGCGTCCACCGCGACGAGCTTTCCCGTACCTGCCTTGGAGCCCTTCTTGCCCAGCGCTCGCACTTCGACGGTGTGCTGGCCGGTGCCTAGCCCCGTCAGAGTGCGCTCGACGCCGAACCGCGTGCGTTTGCTGTAGTTGTTGAACGAGCCGCGCAGGTTGCCGTCGACGTAGACCTCGGCCTTGCCGTAGGAGCGTCCGGTGACGGTGATCCAGGTCAGCCGCCCACCGCTGAACGTCCAAGTGGCACTAGCACCTGGGCGCGCTTCGACCAGGAACGAACCACCGGCCGCCTTGTCTTTGCTGACGTGACGCCAGGTGAACTCTGGGCCGTTCTCCTCGGTCCACGTCTGCACGCGGAATGTGGTGTCACGAGACGCCGCAACGTTGCCGAGATCGTCGACGACGGTGGCCGCGCCCCCGGGGTTCACTAGTACGCGGTAGCGCCCGCCCATCACCCAGCCACTCTCAGGTGCGAGATACACCGTGCGTACGTTGGAGTTTCCGCACGAGGTCAGCTCGAGCGTCTTCGTCACACACGACCGGGTGGTGGCGACCGCGGCTCCCGCGTCGGAGACAAGTTTCACCGATGCCCCGGTGATGCCTCCGCTGTCTTCGTTGAAGCTCACGGTGGCGTTGTTGCTCAGACCTGAGGGCGGGATCACCGTTCCCGCAGGGCCGACCGTGTCGACCACCCAGTAGACGTAGACGGCCTCTGAGTAGTTGAAGGACGTATCGCGCGAGACGGCCGTGACCGTGTGCGGGCCTTGCTCGAGGTTGGTGATTGTCCACGAGCCTGGGCAGGTGACTTCCACGCGGTCGGTGTAGCACTCGACGATGTCGGCCGGCGCGGCCTTGGTCACCGAAATATTGGCGCTCGTCGAGGCCACCCGATTGTTCGGCCCAATCCCAGTCGGCCCGGTGATGGACGGAGGGTTCGGTGCGCCGGCGGCGGATGCGCTAGTCGGGGCTAGTCCGATCGCGACGACGGTGAGGCAGGCGGACGCTGCGAGCGCGCGCCAACGGCGTGCCAACATCGATTGCCCCCTGTGGTCGTCCACCCCTCACCGATCAATGATCGCGGAACTCTTGCGTCAGGGGTTCCGCCAGTCGGGTGGTGAGGGGCTAGGGCTGGTCGATCAGATTACGCGCGCTCAGCACCCGGGCTAGGTCTTCGACATCAAGCAGCACGGAGTCGGCGTCCGCCCCGTAGTGGTTGGCCAGTTCGGCAGCGACGCCTGGCAGATCGAGCTCGCCGTCCAGGGCGATCCAGATGGCGGCACCGGGGCCGTCGAGATGGTGCAGGTGCTCACCGTCGAAGAGCACGGCCTCGCCTTCGAGCAGCAGCCAGTCGACGCCCTCGGCGCGACGTGGCCCGGCGGTACCGGTGGGAGCGGGTTCTGGGCTGTTGGACGGCGCTTCGAGTCCGCTTGGGCGTGCAGCGTCCATGAGGTCGCTGATGATCAGGGGGGCGGCATCGAAGGCGTTGCCGTACGAGACCTTGAAGGCAGGGACAGTTGTAACGAGCCGCGCGATGGCGGCGAGTGGACGAGGCTCGATCGCCCACATCGCGCTGGACTGCTCACCGAGGACGAAGGCAGCGCGGGCAGGGGAGACAGTTGTGGTCGAGACGTCGGTTCGGTCTGGGTCGAAATCTGGGAAGACGATGACGGCCGGATGTAAGGGGGCGTCGGGAAGGTCGGGTCCGCCGAGCCGCTTGGGCGGCAGCTGCCAGTTGCCACTGCCCTCAGAGACTTCGTCGGTTGGAGGAGCCAGGTGTGCCAGCAGCTCTTGGGAGCCTGGCTTGACGGTGAGTGGCTTGCGGAAGGGCTCGATGATGAGGGTGTCGGGATCGAGACAGACCGTCTCGTCCGTGACGTAGGCGAGCCCGCTCTGGACGAGAGCGGTGGTTAGTGTTGTTTTGCCGGCTCCCGAAGCCCCGTGGACGACGACCGTCCACCCGTCAGCGGCGGTTGCGCCACCAGAGTGCAGGAGTAGGTGCCCGCGCCTGGATGCGATGAAGTGAAGAGTTGCGACCTCTACATCGGTGTCGACCACAACACGATCCATCAACCCAGGGCCTTACGATCGTGGATCTGGATACTTAGTGCGATCCGGTCGTGCACTTACTTGCACTTGTTTGAGGCCCCGCAGGTAAATGTTGGTCCAAAGCAGTTGGCGTTGGTGGTACAGGCTGCGTTGAAGCCACCGCAGACATTGTTTGGGGAGCAAACCGCCGTTCCGCTCGCACAGGATGAACCGGGACCGGAGGCCGGAGCAGAGCCACTGCAGTTGCCGCCGAGCACGGTTCCGGCCGACGCGCTAGCTGCGGGAGCCGCCACGGTAATCAGCACCGGAACCGACCAGGCGACGCCACCCACGATCCCGGCCTTCTTCAGGAAGTCGCGGCGTGACGAAGCGGGGCGGTGTAGATCGGGTGAAGCCGGCATTTCGGCGGCGGTAGAGGGGGTTGACGGAGCCTCAGCAGCGCGCTTAGCCCAGCTATCGAGCCAACTGCTCATGCGAAACCCCCGGTGATCGGTAGCCAACGGGCCTCACTGTAGGGGAAAACCCACCCAAAGCGCGAGCCGCCGTACAGATAGGACCCGTCCGGGTGTGTTGGCGGCCCCCCTTTCGACGGGAACATGGAGCGGGTGGCGAGTGAGCCGCTCATGGCTCGTTCACGGTCCGCCGACGCACGCC
>JBDTTS010000268.1:0-3843 GCA_039930525.1 Actinomycetes bacterium
GGGAGACCGCGCCGCAGCGATCTCGACCTACCACCGCTGCGTCGCGATCCTCGACAAAGAGCTTGGCGTCAGCCCCGACGCCGCAACCGTCGCGCTGTACGGCCGGCTCGTTGTGGCGGACGCGTCGCGGTCACGCCCGTCTCCACACGAGCGCCGCGCCGCTGACGAGCCACACCTCGTTGGGCGCGAAGCAGAGCTTGCAGCGATCATGCGGTGGCGACAGAGCGTCGGCCCCAGCGCGCCGCCGCTGTACCTGCTACACGGTGAGGCTGGCATGGGTAAAAGCCGGCTCATCCGCGAGGTCGCATCACGCGCGGCAGCCGGCGGCGTCAGCGTCGCGACGGCGCGCTGCTACTCCGGGCCTGGCCGGATCGCGCTGGGCCCGGTAGCGGAGTGGCTAGGTTCAGACGCTTTGCGCGCCCAACGCCACAGCCTGTCGCCGGAATGGTCGGGCGAGGTCGACCGTCTGCTGCCCCCCGAGGCGCGCCAGAGCACCGGAACGCCCAGCCCCATGGTGGACGCCTGGCAGCGCCACCACTTCTTCGAGGGGTTGGCGCGGGCGTTGTTGCAGCCGACGACGCCGATGCTGCTGGTGATTGACGACCTGCAGTGGTGCGACGCCGAAACGCTGTCGTGGCTGCCGATGTTTCTTGAGCTAGCCGATGGCTACCCGGTCCAGGTGCTCGCGGGGGTACGCGGCGCGCAACTTCCCGACCACCCGGCGCTCGCCGAAACCGTCGGAGGCCTACGCACCGCTGGCTTGTCCGCCGAGTCTGTTCTCGAGCCACTTGCGGTTGACGCCACAGTCGCGTTGGCCGAGAGCGTGCTCGGCCGACCCATCGGGCGGGACGCCACCAAGTGGCATGAGGCGACCGGCGGCGTCCCACTCTTCGTCATCGAGACTGCCCGCAGCCAGACACTGCAGGAACCGAGCGCGAGCGAGGTTGGGCACCTGCCGCGAGTGCAGGCGGTCCTTCGTTCACGGCTCCAGGAGGTCTCGCCACCCGCTCGCGAGGTAGCCGGTCTAGCCGCCGCCTTTGGACGGGCCTTCGGGGTGAACTTGCTCACCGAGGCAAGCGACTACTCGGAGAACGAGATCGTTGATGCCGTCGATGAGCTGTGGACGCGACGCATCATCCGCGACGGCGGCGCCGGAGCCTACGACTTCACCCATGACCTGCTTCGCGACGCTGCGTACGAGCAGGCGTCGCCGCCCATGCGTCCACTGCTGCACCGCCGGATCGCTCAGGCGATCGAGCTGTTGGCCGGAGGGGAGACGCGCGAGGTGGCCGCGGTTCTGGCCGAGCAGTACGACCACGCCAACGCACCTAAGCGGGCCATTCCCAACTACGCTCTGGCGGCCGAGGCGGCCACGAAGGTGTTCGCCTACCGCACCGCCGTGCGCCGCTATGCGCGGGCGCTCGAGCTGCTCGACGATGTCGCAGCGGGCCGCGACCGCGACGAACGTGAGCTGTCACTGCTGCATGACATGTCGCTTCCGCTGAACGCGCTCGAGGGATACGCGTCGCCGAACTTGCGCGCCAACCTCGAGCGGTCGGCGCTATTGGCAGAGCGGCTAGGTGAACCCCGGCTGCTACTGCTGACCTTGGTGGGGTTGTTCGCGGTCCGCTTCGTGCAGGGTGACGTCGCCGAGTCGTACCGGATGGGCGAGCGCGCACTCGCCTTGAGCCCGGCCTACCCCGATGCGGCCGGTCAGGCGCACTTCGCGCTCGGCGGTGCGGCGTCCGAGCTGGGACGCCACGAGCTTGCTATCGAGCACCTCGCCATCGCACACGAGCTGGCGATCGACCAGCCTCCGGCACTGCTGGGCACTCGGCCCGAGGTGCACGCGCGAGCCTGGTGCGCTCACTCGCTGTGGGCGCTCGGTCGTGACGACGAGGCGGTCCACTGGGCTGACTGGGCGGTGCGCCGAGCGGAGGAGGTCGAAGAGCCGTACAGCCTCGCAGTCGCGCTAGCGTACGCGGCGATCACCCATCAACTGCGGCACGACGTCGAGGCGAGCCACCACTATGCAGAGCGCACCCTGGACATCTGCATCCGCTACCAGTTCGCGTACTACCGGCAATGGGGAGAGGTTCTGGCTGGCTGGTGCAAGGGTGGCGACGATGGGGCTGCCAGGATCGAACAAGGGCTGGCGGCATTGCGCACAGAGGGAGCCCTAGTGCGGCACCCGTACTACCTCTCGTTGCTGGCAGACGTCCGGCTCGAGCAGGGGCAGAAGGCGCAGGCCGCAGCGGTGATCGAGACCGCACTGGACATGGCCGAGGAGAACGAGGACAGCTGGTGGGTGCCCGAGCTGTTGCGGCTCAAAGCGCAGGTCGTCGAAGGAGATCAGGCTGCTGACCTGCGCGCGCGCGCTCTGGCGTTGGCTCAGCGTGACGGCTCTGCGGCGCTGGTGACGCGGATCAACGACGACATCTGACCGGGGATCGGTTCCGGAACGCTTACCGAACGGTGCGGTTCCTACGGTCGTGGTGTTCGCCAGACCTCGCCCACATCTGGAGCCTTCATGACTAGCACCACCACCACCGACTTCTCCGTCCTCGCGGCGTCCATGAGGGGGACAGTCACCACGCCCGACAGCAGTGATTACGACGAGGAGCGTGCTGTCTACAACGGCATGATCGATCGCCGGCCGGCCGCCGTGGCATCCTGCGTCGACACCGCCGACGTGCTTGCCGCCCTGGCGTTCGGACGCGAAGCCGGGCTCGAGATCGCGGTGCGCGGCGGCGGACACCACGCCAACGGGTTCGGCGTCTGGGACGGCGCGCTCACCATCGACCTCTCGCGCATGAACGGCGTCGACGTGATCCCCGGCGCCGGGCTGGTGCGTGTACAGGGCGGCGCGGTGTGGGGCGACGTCGACCACGCGACGTACGCGTTCGGCCAGGCCGTGCCAACCGGGATCATCTCGAGTACCGGAGTCGGTGGGCTGACGCTGGGAGGTGGGCTCGGCAACCTGAGCCGGCGCTGCGGACTCACCATCGACAACCTGGTCAGCGCCGACGTGGTGCTGGCGGACGGAAGAGTGGTGATCGCGTCCGATGACTCACACCCCGACCTGTTCTGGGCACTGCGCGGTGGCGGCGGCAACTTCGGGATCGTGACGTCGTTCACCTTCCGCACCCACGAGGTAGCCGACATCTTCGGCGGCCCGATCCTCTACGACATCGGCGACTCCGGTGAGGTGCTGCGCTGGTATCGCGACCTCCTGCCGACGCTTCCTCGTGAGCTCAGCGGCTGGTTTGCAGTACTCACCATTCCGCCGGCAGCTCCGTTCCCTGAGGATCTCTGGGGTCGTAAGGCGTGCGCAGTCGTGTGGAGCTACACCGGAGACCTGTCCAAGGCGGACCAGGTGTTCAAGCCGCTGACCGAGTTCGGCTCGCCAATCCTTATCGGCGTCCAGGAGATGCCGCTGCCGGCGCTACAGAGTGCGTTCGACGCGCTGTATCCCGCCGGGCTGCAGTGGTATTGGCGCGCTGACTTCTTCCGTGAGATCACCGACGAGGCGATCAACGCGCACGAGAAGTTTGGCGCCGAGTTGCCGACCGGGCACTCGTCGATGCACCTCTACGCGATCGACGGCGCTGTGAATGACGTGGGCGAGCACGACACCGCCTTCGCCTACCGCGACGTGACGTGGGCCGGTGTCATCGTCGGCGTCGACCCAGACCCGCACAACGCCGGCATGCTCAAAGACTGGGTGGTCGACTACTGGGACGCGCTGCATTCGACGTCGGCCGGCGGAGCCTACGTCAACATGATGATGGACGAGGGCCAGGACCGGATCCGCGCGGCGTACCGCGGCAACTACGACCGGCT
>JBDTTS010000269.1:0-3834 GCA_039930525.1 Actinomycetes bacterium
GTCGTCGAAGAGGAAGTCGGCCAACGCCTTAGCCAACTCGGTCTTGCCGACCCCGGTCGGGCCAAGAAAGAGGAAGGATCCGGTCGGTCGATTCGGGTCGGCAATCCCGGCCCGTGATCGACGCACGGCGTCTGACACCGATTCGATAGCCGGCCGCTGGCCAACCACCTGGGTGCCGAGTTCGTCTTCCATCCGAAGCAGCTTGGCTGCCTCGGCCTCGAGCAGTCGGCCGGCTGGAATTCCTGTCCACGCGGCGACGACCTCGGCGATGTCATCGGGGCCAACGGTCTCTTTGACCATCGGCACGATTTCGTCGACGGTCGCCGTGGCCTCGGTGATCTGCCTCTCGAGGGCAGGTATCTCGCCGTAGAGCAGGGCGGACGCCGTTGCCAGATCTCCATCGCGCTGGGCACGGTCGGCCTCGACCCGCTTGGC
This sequence comes from Actinomycetes bacterium, assembly GCA_039930525.1. Lineage (GTDB taxonomy): Bacteria > Actinomycetota > Actinomycetes > JAHEKZ01 > JAHEKZ01 > JAHEKZ01. The sequence continues at coordinate 436 of JBDTTS010000269.1, forward strand.
GTCAACGAGTTCTTTGAGCTCGCCGACCCGGTTCAGCCCAGACTTCTCTTGCTCCCACCGAGCTTGCAGGGCGCCTAGCTGCTCCTGCAGATCGGCGAGATCTGCGCGCAGCTTGGCGAGCCGCTCCTTGGACGCCTCATCGGTTTCTCTGGCGAGAGCGATCTCTTCCATCAGCAGCCGATCAACTTGGCGCTGCAGCTGGTCGACCTCGACCGGACTCGAGTCGATCTCCATGCGAAGTCGGGACGCCGCCTCGTCGACCAGGTCGATCGCCTTGTCGGGCAGTTGCCGCGCGGGGATGTAGCGCTGAGAGAGATTGGCCGCGGCAACCAGGGCGGCATCCTCGATCTGCACTTTGTGATGCGCCTCGTAGCGCTCCTTCAGCCCACGCAGGATCGCCACCGTGTCGTCAACGCTCGGCTCGTCGACCAGCACCTGCTGGAAACGTCGTTCCAGCGCAGGATCCTTCTCGACGTGTTCACGGAACTCATCGAGCGTCGTTGCACCGATCATCCTCAGTTCGCCCCTGGCCAGCATGGGCTTGAGCATGTTGCTGGCATCCATGGCCGAATCACCGGTTGCTCCAGCCCCCACGACGGTGTGCATCTCATCGATGAAGGTGACAACCTGCCCATCCGAGCTCTTGATCTCGTCGAGGACAGCCTTGAGCCGCTCTTCGAACTCACCGCGGTATTTGGCACCGGCCACCATCGCACCGAGATCGAGCGCCACCAAACGCTTGCCGCGCAATGATTCAGGCACGTCGCCGGCGACCATTCGGGACGCCAGACCCTCGACAACTGCGGTCTTTCCGACGCCGGGTTCGCCAATCAGGACAGGGTTGTTCTTGGTGCGCCGCGAGAGCACCTGCATCACACGTCGAATCTCAGCGTCGCGTCCGATCACTGGATCGATCGCGCCGTCGCGGGCGCGCTGGGTCAGATCGACGCCATACTTCTCAAGGGCCTGGAAAGTATTCTCTGGATCAGCGTTGGTGACCCGTGAGCTTCCCCGTACTCCCTCAAGCGCGTCGGTCAGCGCCTGCTTCGTTGCCCCTGCGGAACCGAGAGCGTCGCCCGCATCACCAGGGACGCCGGCCAGGGCAAGCAGCAGGTGCTCGGTACTGACATAGCTGTCGCCATGCTCCTGGGCCAGTTCCTGCGCCTGCGCCAGCACCCGTTGCATGGCACCCGACGGCTTGGGGCCTGATGCCGTCGCCCCCGCGACCTGCGGCAGCCGAGCCACCGCGGTCTCGGCCTTCGCCACGACGTCACTGCGCCCGACTCCGATGGCTTGCAGAAGAGTTGCCGGGATTCCGTCCTTGTCCGCGAGCAACGCGACCAGCACGTGAACCGGTTCGAGCTGCGGGTTGCCGGCCGTGACAGCAGCCTGTTGAGCGGTGCCCAAGGCCTCTCGACCTCGAGTCGTGAACTCCATGAGTGCTCCTACGGAGTAGTAGTTACAAACTGGTTCGTGGGGGGCTACGCCACAGGACGACGGCTGCCCGGTCGCGCAGAACAACGTCGGTGCCAGGGGTCGTGTTGCGCCGCAGGACATCTAGCGCGCGGTGTGCGTCTGCGAGTTCGGCTTCGAGCTGACGCACCCGACCGCTGAGCTCATCGGCGAGGCGCTCGAGGTCGAGGATGCGTTTGACGCCGGTGAGTCCGATGCCTTCGCCCGAGAGCTGCTGAATCTCGCGAAGTCGTTCCACATCACGCGCGGAGTACCGGCGGCCACCACCGGACGTGCGCTGTGGCGTCACGAGTCCGACACGGTCGTACTGGCGCAGGGTCTGGGGGTGCATTCCGGTCAGCTGCGCCACCACCGAGATGGCAAACACTGGTGCGGACTCGAAGTCGTCGAAGGTCATCGCGGTCACTGCTTCTCGGCAAGAGCCAACAGATCGGCACGGGGGCTATCGGCAGCTGTGGCCGCGGCGTAGGCATCCAGCGCCTTGCGGGCGTCGCCACTGACCCGTTGCGGCACTGCTACCTCGACGGTGACGAGAAGGTCGCCGCCCTTGCCCTTTCCGGCAAGTCCACGTCCTTTGACGCGGAACGTGCGTCCAGACGGCGTACCGGCCGGGATCTTGAGGCTGACCGCGCCGGCGTCGAGCGTCGGCACGCTGATCGTGGCGCCAAGAGCAGCCTCGGCAAATGTGATGGGAGCGGTGAGCGTGAGGTGCTCAGCCTTGCGCCCGAAGATGGCGTGCGGTGAGACATGAACGGTGACAAGAAGGTCGCCAGCTGGCCCCCCGCCCCGACCAGGAGCACCCTTTCCAGGAACCCTCAGAGTCGCTGCGTCTTTCACAGCGGCGGGAATCCGCACGTTCACAGTGCGCGACTGCATCGTGGTACCGACGCCACCGCAGGTGCCACACGGGTCGTCAACGATCTGACCTCGGCCGTGACACGCATGGCAGGCTTGGGCGAAACCGAACCCACCCTGCTGGCGAACCGTCTGACCGCTGCCCCCGCACGACACACAGGTGTGCGGTGTGGTTCCTGGGCGCGCACCGCTGCCCCCGCAAGTCGCGCAGGCCGCTTCAGACCGAAGCTGCACCGATGTCGTCACGCCCGCCGCGGCATCTCGAAAGCTGAGCGTGACGCGTGCAGCGAGGTCTTCACCCTTCGCACCCCGGCGGCCGGCTCGACCGCTGTCGCCGCCGAACAACCCGCCGAGCATGTCGCCGACGTTGGCGTCTCCGAAGAGATCACCGAGGTTGACCGACTGGCTCCCTGGGCCGGAGCCACCTGGCCTCGATCCCCCGAAGGCGCCTCGGTACTGCCGCATCTCGTCGTACTCCTGACGCTTGGCGTCGTCAGAGAGAACGTCATACGCCTCAGAGATCTCTTTGAACTTCTCCTCAGCCTTGGCGTCGCCGGCGTTGGCATCGGGGTGGAACTGCCGGGCGAGCTTGCGGTAGGCCTTCTTGATTTCGTCGGCCGACGAGGTCTTGGTGACCCCGAGGACGGCGTAGAAGTCTTTGTCGAGATAGTCACGAGCGCTCACGGGTCACCTCCTTCGGTGCTTGCTACACGTGTGTGTCTTGCAGGAGCCTCAGGACGGGGGGTCGGCGACGGCGACGCGCGCTGGACGCAGCACGCGACCGCCATAGCGGTAACCGGGTTGGAGCACGGCCACGCAGGTGGTCTGGGTCACGGCCGGATCTTCGGAGTGCATCAGCGCCTCGTGCACGGTCGGGTCGAAGGGTTCACCCACGTCGCCAAACCTCTCGAGACCAAGCTTGCCAACGGCGGCCTCGATCGCTTCGGCCACCGACTTAAAGCCACCAGACAGCTCGCCGTGCTCACGGGCTCGATCGATGTCGTCGAGCACCGTCAAGAGCTCGGCGAGCACCCCGCCCGCGGCCTGGTCGCGGACCAGTTCACGATCACG
>JBDTTS010000270.1:0-3791 GCA_039930525.1 Actinomycetes bacterium
ACGGCGGCTCCGTGCCGCCACTGGTAGCGCTCGTTCTTCTCGATGGCGTGACCAAGGGTATGGCCGTAGTTCAAGTACTCACGATTCCCCGCTTCGCGAAGGTCGGCTGCAACGACCGCAGCCTTCACGGCCACCGAGCGAGTCACCAGCTCGGCCGTCACTCCCCCGTCGGCGCGTGCGGCCGCCGCCGGATCTGCCTCGATGATGTCGAGGATCTCAGGGTCGTGGGTGAAGCCGACCTTGACGACCTCGGCGAGCCCCGCCCGGTACTCGTTCTCAGGCAACGACTTCAGCGCAGTGAGGTCGCAGAGAACGCTGACAGGTGGGTGGAACGCTCCAACGAGGTTCTTACCCTCAGCGGTGTTGATGCCTGTCTTGCCACCTATCGCGGCGTCCACCATTCCCAACAGGGTCGTCGGCACATGGACTACCGCGACCCCGCGCAACCAGGTCGACGCCACGAAGCCACCGAGGTCGGTGGTGGCGCCGCCACCAACGGCCACCACTGCATCAGTCCGAGTGAACCCGCTCTGGCCGAGTACCGACCAGCAGAACGCCGCAACTTCCGCGCTCTTGGCTTCTTCGGCATCCGGCACCTCGATCAGAATGGCGGTCACGCTTTGCGCTTCGAGGTCGACGCGAATCGCCTCGCCCGTCTCGGCAAGGGCACGCGGGGCTATGACTGCCACTCGTTGGACGCCCTCGGGCAGCATCGACCTGAGTTCGCCAAGCAAGTGCTCGCCGACGATGACTGGGTAGGGGGCTGCCCCACCCACCATGAGGGTGCGCGGTTCGGTCGTCACGACACCACCTCGTCGCCGACCAGGGCTGCTATCGCGTCAGCGACCTCAGCCGGGCTCAGACCATCGGTCGACACGGTGGCCGTCGCTACCTCGGCGTACAGCGGCCTGCGCTCGTCGGCCAGCTGCTGCCACCGTCCTCGAAGATTGCCGAGCAGCAGCGGGCGCGACCGATTCATCTCAAGCCGCTGCATCGCGGCGGCTAACCCGACCTGAAGTTGAACCACCTGGTGACCCTGCAGCTGTTGACGGACCTCGTCGCTCAGGATCGCGCCGGCACCGATCGAGAGAACGCCCTCGTGCTCGGCCAGGGCCACAGCAACCGCTGCTCGCTCCAGGGTGCGGAAGTGCTTCTCGCCCTGCTCAACGAAGAGATCAGCGATTGTCTGGCCGGTGGACGCCTCGATGTCATGGTCGGTGTCACGGAAACCCACCTGCCAGCGAGCCGCGAGCGCGCGTCCGACAGTGGACTTGCCAGAGCCGGGGGCACCGATCAGCACAACGCGGGGACCGCGGTCACTCGTCGCGTGCGTCATCGGACGCGTAGGTGGTCGCGGTAGGCGGAAACGTTTCGAGCCGTTTCGGAGACACTGTCACCACCGAATTTCTCCAAGACGGCGTTTGAAAGAACTAGGGCCACCATCGCCTCGGCCACCACGGCCGCAGCCGGAACCGCGCAGACGTCGGACCGCTGGTTGATGGCCTTGGCCGGCTCTCCGGTGGCGACGTCGATGGTGTCGAGGGCACGAGGGACGGTCGAGATCGGCTTCATCGCCGCGCGCACTCGAAGCACCTCGCCGGTCGTCATACCACCCTCGGTGCCTCCGGAGTGGCCTGTGCGGCGGCGAACCCCGGAGTCGGTGGGCACGATCTCGTCGTGCGCCAGTGATCCGCGGCGAGTGGCCACATCGAAGCCGTCACCGACCTCTACGCCCTTGATCGCTTGAATGCCCATCAGCCCAGCCGCCAACTGTGCATCGATGCGCCGGTCCCAGTGCACGTGACTGCCCAGACCTGGCGGCAGACCGTGAACGACCACCTCGACGACCCCCCCAAGCGTGTCGCCGGCTTTACGCGCATCCTCGATCTCATCGATCATCGCCGCACTCGCTGCGGGATCGACGCCGCGATCGTCGTCGGCATCGATCGCGTCGCGCTGGTCGGGGGTTGGCACGATGCCTGACCCGAGCTTGGCGGCACCGATCGACACCACGTGGCTGACCACGTCGGCACCTACCGCCTGCCGAAGGAACGCTTGAGCAACAGTGCCGAGAGCGACCCGGGCAGCGGTCTCTCGGGCGCTGGCCCGCTCGAGAATAGGTCGCGCGTCGTCAAGGTCGTACTTCTGCATCCCGACGAGATCGGCGTGCCCTGGCCGCGGTCGGGTGAGCGGAGCGTTACGGGCCTGCGACGCCAGCAGGTCGGCGTCAACGGGATCGGCCGCCATGACGGTCTCCCATTTCGGCCACTCACTGTTACCGACTTCGATGGCCACTGGGCCACCCATCGTGACCCCATGGCGAACGCCGGCAACGATCCGCACGGCATCCTGCTCAAACTTCATCCGCGCACCGCGGCCATGGCCCAGACGACGCCGAGCGAGCTCGACGTCGATGTCGGATGTTGTGACAGTGACACCGGCCGGGAAACCCTCAGCAATGGCCACCAGAAGTGGTCCGTGTGACTCTCCGGCGGTCAGCCAACGCAACATGGTCGACAGTCTCCCAGACCCCGCCGCCACTCTCAGGAACGGGGAGCACATGAAGCAGGACCCGCCACGGTGACGAGGCGGGCCCTGTTCCAGGGAGGGATGGGAGTTAGAGCTTGAAGACCACGGTGTCTTTGATGACCAGCTCGACCGGGGCGTCCGATCCGAAGACCACCGTCGCGGTGTCTTTGCCAGAAGGCAGTTGGCCAACGCGAGTCAGTTTGAACGGTCCGGTCTTGCTGTTGGTGAACATGTCCTTGACCTTGACCGAGTAGCGTTTTCCGTTCACCTCGATCACGGCGGTGTCCTTACCGAAGTTCACCGAGCGCAGTGTCACCTTGTACGACGTGACCGCGTCAACGGTAGGCGTCGGGCTCGGCGTCGGCTTGGGTGCGCTGGTCGGCACTGGTGCTGTGCTCGGGGTCGACGTGGTGCCACCGCCTCCCGAATTTGTGTCGCCCGAGCCGCTGCCGGCGTCGGCTGTTGGCTCCTCGACCACCGGATCAGGAGCTACGGGTGCCTCCACAGACAGCGGGACGAATGGATCGCGGCCGACGGTGAAGTCGGCTTCGACGTTAGTCGGGGCCTTGTCCTTCGTGTCCTTCTTTGAGCCTTTGTCCTTCTTGACGTCATTGTCAGTCGGTTGTGTCCCGACAGCACTGGGCACCGGCGCGAGGTCTGCCTCTTCGTCGCCTCCAGAGAGAAGGAGGAAGTAGGCGCCGAGGCCCAGGACAAGGAGGAGGGCTGCTCCGCCCACGACTAGTAGAAGTCGCTTCTGCCCTGCACCATCGGCTGAGCCGTCGTCAACGACTGGGCTCTGTGGCGAGATTGTGTCTGACATGACCGTCTCCTACGGGGCTGGTGCTGGGCTAGGGGTGGTGGACTCCGCACCGAGGGCGGTGACGTCTGCCTCTGATGGCATCAGGTAGATGCGGGCATTCACCGTGGCGTTCAGTTGAGGTGAACCAGACGACAATGGCTCGCCTTCGGCCTCCGTCTCGTCCTCGACGATCGTGTATCCGCTCACCAAGGTGTAGCGCGGCGAAGTCTCCAGCTCGTTCATGAACTTGGTGATCTCGAAGTACGTCCCGGACAACTCCATGTCGACGTTGACGGCTGCGAGCGCACCGGGCGTGATGGCTCCGGTGGTTCCGACAGCTACGGCAGCGCCGCCGAGCTCAACGGGTGCTATTGGAGTCAACGACACGAAGCCAACGCCTGATTGGCGTCCGAGATCCTGCAACTCACGGATGTAGGCGGGGAGATCCGGGACTTCAGGGATC
>JBDTTS010000271.1:0-3788 GCA_039930525.1 Actinomycetes bacterium
CCAAGAGCGAGGTAGCTCTCGCGACGAAATACGCGTACGGGTCCGATGTCGGACAGTGACGTGCCGAGCTTGCGGTTGAGCTGGAACGCCAGTACCCGGTTGCCCCAGCGGGCATGCCACGGCCAGGCCGCGCGGGTGGTCGGGCGGCGGCGACCCATGACGAGGTCGGCGTCGCCGTCGGCGACGATGGCCACCAGCGCTGGCAGCGCAGCAGGAGCGATCGAGCCGTCGGCATCCATCACGGCCACGATGTCTGTTGTCGCGCTCTCGATGCCGGTGTGCACGGCTGCTCCATACCCAGGACTGGCTTCGGTAACCACCGTGGCCCCGTGTGCGCGCGCCACCTCTGAGGTTCCGTCGGTGCTGCCGTTATCGACGACGATGGCTCGGAAGCCGTCCGGAAAGGCGCTCAGCAGCGGTGGGAGGGCCGCGGCTTCGTTCAGCGCAGGCAGCACGACGTCGAACACCTGCTTACCTTGTCGCAAACTGGGCGATCCCGCGCGTTAGTTCGGCTTACGGGCTGCTTACGAGACGCGACCAGGGGCCGGCTGGGCCAACCGACGCAGGTGGAGGGCTCACAACTGAGAACCCCTGGGGATTCGGTCAGCGACTGCTAGGACGCCGTAGCCGAGACCCAGGGCCGCCAGGAGGGTCCAGGTGGACGCGTTGCCATCGATGATGCCTGGGGAGCCGCTCGCCGTCGAGATGAACTGCACGGCTGCGGCAAGAAAACACACCGCCGCCGAGCCGAGCGCCACCAGGGGGTTTCCCTGCGCGGCCACAATGCCACCTATCGCAGCGATCGCGATGACGGCGAATGCGACCCACGTCATGTTCACCCATCGGTAGGCGTCGCCTTGTGGGGTTGCGATAAAGACCACGCTGAGAAGTGACAAACCCGACAGCCAGCGCAGACCGGCGATGATGTCTGGACTGGTTGGACGGTTCTCGATAGTCACGTGACCACCGCCGCGCGCCGCCAGATACCGTGCGAGCCGAGCAGTCGAGGTCGCAGGACGGCGTCCAGCCCGAGAACTCGTCCAGCGCCGATGCCGGCCAGTACCAAGCCTCCGACCATCATCAAGTAGTAGGCCCATGGCCATTCATTGGGAGCTTGGCTGACCGACAAAAAAATGGCGCCCGCCTGTCCAACTGCGACCAGGCCCATCAATCGCGTCGCGAACCCAACCAGGAGAGTGGCGCCGATGGCCGCCTCGGTGAAGAGCACGATCCAGCCAAAGAACGAGAAGTTGGGGAGTATCACATTCTCGACCAGCCCTGCGTATGGCGCGAAGACCTCGTGTTCGACGGCGTAATTGGTGTAGCGGTACAGGCCGCTGCCCGAGTCTTGGCCAAAGTCCGGCGGCACTTTCCACTGGGTGTTCTGAATCCACAAGAAGGCGACGGTGACGCGCGTCACCACGATGGCCACCTGCGCGAACCGGTCGTTGGCCAGTAACAGCGAACTACCGCCGCCCGACGCGGCGTTCGGCGTGCCAGCAGTCCGAGCAGCTGGGGCCATTGCGATACCTCCATTGCTGGACAACCAAACTCGACAGTAGGCCATCGCCATGGCGCCGTCCATCGCCTGCGTCCGGTGTAAGCGTTCGGTAATCGGATCATCCGGGACGGTGGGGCAGGTCAGGCTGGCTATGCGCAGGGAAAAGCGGCGGCGAGCATGTCGCCCTTGCGTCGATAGTCGAGAAACTCGGTGCGGATCGCGTCGATTGCTTTGTCCAACGGGAAAAGGTCAGTCGTCACGCGCATATCATCATCGGTGGCGCTCACCGGGTGCCAATAGATGCCGGACGCAGTCAGGCAGACCTCTGGCACCACTGTTCCTCGTGAGATCACTACTCCGCGAGTGGCGACACCTTGCTTGGCGATCCGGCGTACAACGGTGTCACTTGGACGGAGATCGAGCCGTTCGCACAATGCGTTGAGCGCCGCCTCCTCATGGGGGGCACCGGCGGCCAAGGTGGCGGCCAGCCGCACGTGAAACCCCATCGAACGAGCGGTGGTGATGCCGTCGACGGCGCGCTGCCAGCTACCTGCTCCGCGATGAAGATCGTGCAGGTCTGGAGTCGGAGAATCGAGACTGATCTGCAAGATGAGATTCTCGCGCGGCATGGCGTCCAGCGTCTTCCGCCGGCTGCCGCGAAAGAGCATCCCGTTGGTGAGCATCACCGTTGGCGCAGCAGAAGTGCAGATGTCGACGATCTCGGCAAGGTCTGGGTGCATGAAGGGCTCGCCGCCAGTGAGGTACAGCTCGCGGACACCGGCGGCAATCCCGTCGTTCACCGCCCGGCGGACAGTCTCGACGCTGAGCGAGCGTGGGTCGGTCTGCGGCGACGATGAGACACAGCAGTAGTCGCAGGCGAGGTTGCAGTGAAAGTTGGTGTACATCCACAGTCGTGAGCCAGGCATGCGGTCGGCCGGCAAGCTGCTGGACGGGTCGGAGAGCCGCCCGCGGTAGACCTCGACCGCCTCGTCGTGGATCGCCAGCACCGAGTTGTCGGTGCGTCGGCACCACTGGTCGACGATGTCGACCTCGTCTGGGTGGTGCAGCGGCACCAGAACGGTCGTGCCCGTGGCAGTAGCATTCACCGCTTCGACCAGTCGAATGGCCAAGCGGGCGCGCTCGCCTTCAGTGACGGTCACCAGGTGTCTGGAATCTGCTGTTCTTTCACAGCTTCGAAGAGTGACGCATACCCGTCGAGCTGCGGACGCACCCACTTCTTGAGCCCCTCCATCTCGAGGATCTGGCGGTGCTCGGGGTTGTCCCAGTCCATTTCCAGCAGGTGTGACACCCAGGTCTCAGCTCGAGCCTCGTCCAGCGTTGGGAGCGCTGTGAAGTTGCAGTGGCAGTACTCGGGACTGGTCCAGACTGCCTCGACGCCGACGTCGCCGGCCTGCGTGAGTTGGTTCCAGGTGGTGATACCGAGGGCAGCGACGTCTGCTTCGTCGTCGAGCACGGCCCGAAGAGCGTCCAGCTCGCTCCGTCCGGTGTCGCCGTGCTTGCCGACGTCCGAGTCGAAAGTAAGAAGTTGGACGTCACCGTCGGCGAGGCCGGCATCGGCCAGGAACTTCTGGGGAAGGATGCGCGCTTGGCCTGAGTCGCGTGACCCAAGCGCCACGCGAGAGCCCTTCAGGTCGGTCAGGGTCTTGTAGTCAGAGCCGTTGCGCGCGACGAACACGGTCTGGAAGACCAAGTCTGAGTCGCGCATGGCGAGTACGCGGCACTCTCCGTTGGTGCGACCGACAGTGCGCACATACGCGAGGTTGGTGTTCCAGGCCATGTCGATGTGCCCGGCGAGCAGTGCTTCGACCTGGCGCTCGTAGTTGGAATAGAGCACGAAGTCCATCTCGACCTCGGAGCCCTGAAAGTATTCGCGAATGCCCTCCCAGATGGGCACGACGTTGGCGGTGTAGGCCACGGCACCGACGAGAACAGGTTGCATCAGAACAGGTCCATTCCGCAGAGGGCTTTGGCGTAGAAGTCGTACAGAACATCGGCCGTGGGGGCCATGACGTACCCGGCTCTGGCGTCCCGGAAAGCGCGCTCGATGGGGAGATGCTTGGAAAACGCCGCCCCACCGCACACCCGCATAGCTTCGTCGGTGATGGTGAGTGCGGCCTCATTCGCCGAAGCGCGCGCTCCAAGTACGTAGAGCATGGTCGAGTCGTCCGGGTCAGCGATCTTGCGGGCAGTGGCCCGTACGTACTCCTGTTGAGCGGCCAGTTGAATACCGGCGCGTCCGATGCGCTGCCGAATCGTGGGCAGGTCG
>JBDTTS010000272.1:0-3785 GCA_039930525.1 Actinomycetes bacterium
GAGGGCCGGCGTTGTGATGCATCACCTCGAAACCCTCCTGGCTGTATGCCGGCCAGCGCGGCAGTCCTTCGCCGTTGGGGTCACCGGTTTTTAGCGAAGTTGCTCCAGTTTCCAGTAGGAGCCCATCAGATCCGACACCCTGCGGTCTTCCGGCCGCCACGGGAGCTTTCTCGAAGACAGCACCTGGAACACGAACTGACCACTCTCACTCGCCTCGCTCAGCGCGGCGAGCTTGCATCCAGCAAGTACGCACTCGGTGAATGAGACCGTCAACCTGCTGTGCACTCGACGTGAATTGGTGGCACCCGAGTGTGCACTCGGCGAGCCTGGCGGGTCAGTGTGAGGCGCGGCGGCGGCGGGTAGCCACCACCAGCAGGAAGCCAGCGCCGATCAGCACAGCGGCCAGCAGAACGGTGCCGGCGATCTCTCCACCGGTACGCGGAAGGCCGCCCCCGATGAACGGGACGCCGCCAGCGTTGGTGTCGTCGGACGCATTGCCGCCGTCGTTCGAACCGTCACCGTCATCGGTCACGGGAACGACGTCGCTGTCAGCCTCGCTGACCGTGATGTCGGCCTTGAGCGCCAGACTGTCGCCGGTGTCAGAAGTACCAGTCATCGTCACGCGGTTGACGCCGACAACAGTGAACGTGACCGAAGTGGTCGCGATGCCGCTGCCGTTCGCGGTGGCACCAGACGAACCGACGGAGGCGCCATCAACGCTGACGTCGACGGCCACCGCTGAACCCGCACCGAACGTCTGCGCGGTGAGCTTGACGGTCTGGCCGACCTTGGCGTTGTAGGTGCTGGCGCTGATCTTGTAGAACACCGGCGGGTAGTCGGGTTCGGCGTTGGCCGGAGCCATCCCGATCGGCATCGCCAGCACAGCGGCCATGGCTACAAGAGCCGCACCGCGTCGCAGTGTCTTGGTGCCGAACACCCCGTACCCCCATCGTGTAGCAGACCCCGGGAGGTGTCCCCGAGTCTTGGTGATCATCGCACGACGCCAGTGGGTAAGACCGGCTTCGCACGTCAACTTGCCTAGCGTAGCGGCAAATGGGCGTGGGAACGCTAGTCGCCGCTGCACTTCCTGGTGTCGGCATCAACTTCTGCCGGCTTGACCAGCGGCGTGACGAAGGTGGTCAGCTCACCCTCAGCAGGGGGTTCGGCCACCTCGAACACCAGCGTCGTGGACGCCCCGGCCGGCAGTTCGACCCCCGTGCGGAAGACCGTGTGCCCCTGTTCCTTGCCCTGCTCGACGGTGATCGGTTTCCCGTCCTGCATCGCGCTGACCAGGGACGATCCCGCTGTGGCGTAGACCTGAGGGAAGAAGAAACTGTCCCCGTTGCCGTTCGGGGCCAGCCCGTCGGGGCCAGGCGGACGGTCTGCCCTGGCAGCGATATAGAGGGGCAGGCTGCCGTCGCCAGGGGCGGTGTTTTCGTAGGTCACCGTGATCTGACCCCGGCGTCCACCATCGGCGGTGCAGCCGAGCAGCTCGTACGACAGCGACTGGCCAAGGTAGTAGTCGAGCTTGTTGCCGCCTCCGTTGATGGTCGCCAACCCCGCGAAGGGCGCCCCATCGCCGGGCAGCGCACCGCTCACCGAGGACGCCGCCAGCTGCATCTGCTCATTCACCCGATCGGAGTACACCAGCAGTCGGCGCTCGTCGGCCGCCTTGCCCAGGGCATCGATCAGCGCCCGCGGGGCGGCATCGCCAGAGAACACCGCCTCCAGCGCCGCCTCGGCAACGGATTGCAGGTAGGCGTCGCGCTCGGCGTCATCCTCGATCTCGAAGTAGATCTCGTTCTCGGTGAAAGACACCACGTTGTCGGCACTGATTGTGCGGCCGTCTGGCAGCGTGACCGGGCCGGTGGCCTTGAGCAGGTAGGACAGCGCCACCGGGTCGGTGGTGATGACGCCGTCGAGCTGCTCCCCGGTGCGGTCCTTCCACATCTTCAGCCACAGCTGCGCCGCGTAGGGGTAGTGCGGCGACAGGTTCGCATTGACCCAGGAGGCAGGGTCGTCGCCGTAGAGGGCGGCGTAGTCAGGCCCGAAGTCGAGCGGAACTTTGTCGTACACCTGGTCGTCAAGCCTTGAGCGCGGCGCCAGCTGGCGGATGCGCACCCGCCCGTCGTCGGCGCTGATCACGCCGAACGAGCCGAAGAGCCCACCCGTTCCGCGCGCCTCGTTGTTCGACTGCAAAGCCAAGAAGTACTGCCGCGGCTGATCGGCGCCGAGCATCGGCGGTACCAGCGCCGCCCCCCGTGCCGCAGACTGCGTCTCGACCAGCACGTCGTCGAGCTCGGTCTGCAGCGACGCAACGGCGTCCTGCACCTTCGCCGGAGTTCCGGTGGTGTCGATGCCAGCGACGTCGGCTGTGATCGCGCTGAGCGACGCCGCCGCAGAGTCCAGAGCCGGGGATGCCGTCTCGAATGCCGCCAGGTTGATCTGGTCGCCGTTGGCGCGCAGCGCGTCGGGGCTGAGCGCGGTGCCGGCCTCGAGCAGGTCGGGCAGCGCATCAAGCGCCAGCGCGTCGGCGGCCTCAGCGACGTCGCTCACGGCAGCTGGTGTGGTGCCGATGACGGGGAGCACGGACGCGACGCCGAAGACCGGGTCGCTGGTGGCTCGCACCGCACGCGCCGTGTCACCTTGCACGACAGCCAGCTTCTGGGCAGCCTCGAATGTCCGTCCATCGACGAGGTCTTCACGGACGAGAGTCACACCGGCTCGAGCGCTCGTCAGCGCATCAGCTGCCTGCTGACTCCTGATCACGATCCACGCCGCACAAATCGCCAGCACTCCGACCACGACCACGAGGATCAGCAAGATGCGGGAGCGGCGGGTCACACTTCACATGGTCGCATCCAGCGGCCGCTGCTCGGTGCACCGCCACCGCGAACGCGGGGCACCGCAGTCAGTGACGTTGCGGCAGCACGGTCTCTGCGGTGACCGGCAGTGCGGGAGCGGTGCCGTCGTCGGACGCCACGGCACCGGCGCCATGCATCGACACAACGTCAGCGTCGTCGGGCACCTGGCGCTTCAGCAGCCCGAGCGCCACAGGCCCGAGCTCGTGGTGCTGGGCGACGGTTCCGACGAAACCGACGGTACGACCGTCGAGGGTGAGCGCGTCTCCGCGCACCGGCAGCAGGTCAGAACTGCCGTCAAGATGCAGCCGCACCAGTCGACGCGGCGGCTTGCCGAGGTTGTGAACGCGCGCCACCGTCTCTTGCCCGCGGTAGCAGCCCTTCTCAAGGTGAACGGCATCACCGATCCAGTTGACCTCGGCGGGGATCGTTCGGTGGTCGGTGTCCAACCCGAGCCGCGGACGTCCGGCGGCGACCCGCAGCGCCTCGTACGCCCACGTTCCGGCTGGGGGACCGGCGTCACCGGGCATCGCGTCGCGGGCCACGAAGGCGAACGAGTCGGCGCCGTCCATGCCGCCGGGTCCTGGACGCCACACGACACCCAGGTCGTCGCGCAGGCGCACCTCGACCTTGCTCCAGAAGACCATCTTCTGCAGGTAGTCGATCAGCGCGTCGGCCGTTGCGGGCTCGATGTGAGCGAGCACGCGCTCGCCATCGTCGACGAGGTCGAGGTGGTGTTCGACGCGACCGTTGGCGTCGAGCACCAGCGCCTTCGTCCACACATCAGCCGACAGCTCAGTGACGTGCTGCGACGTCAACGTGTGCAGCCAGCTAAGCCGATCATCACCGGCCACCTCGATCACCGGGCGGTGTGAAAGGTCGACGAATCCCTCGCCGCGGTCAAGGGCCCGCTGCTCGCCCAAT
>JBDTTS010000273.1:0-3779 GCA_039930525.1 Actinomycetes bacterium
ACGATCGTCGTCGGCCCGAACTGCGGGTCGCGCTTGTAGCCGACGACGACATCGAGCGAACCTGAAATCTGCTCGACGACGAGCAACTCGACATCGAGCCCGGCGGCGGCCGCTCGACAGAGCACCTCGCGGGCAGCCAGCTGGACGGCGTCCGCTCCGACGACGTTGGTGACAACGAGCCCGAGGTCGCTCTTGTGCAGCAGCCCGTCGGCGACCGCCTTGATCACGACCGGGCCTTCAAGCCCGGCCGCGGCGGCGACGGCCTCGTCGGGAGTCGTGGCCCGCGCCTGCACCGGCGTACGGACGCCGCACTGGCCCAGAATCTCGAGCGCAACGTCTTCGGTGATTTCGTGAGAGTCGGTGATCGCGGCAACGCGTGCTGGTGCGCGGGACACGACCGGCGTAGGCGGCGTCCGGTGTGCCAGCGACCCCAGGGCACGCAAGGCTCCGCGGGCTCCCCGCAAGAGGGCGATGTCGTTGTCGCGGCAGAACGAGGTGAGACGCGGATCGGGGTCTTGACTCGTGGGGCTGAGCATCACCGGCATGGTGTCTCGCGCGTAAGTGGCGTTCGCGAGGTACTGCGCAAAGTCGAGGCCGAGCTGGCGCTCGTACGCGCCGGCTGTGGCCTGCTGGTCCTGCGACACGATCACTATGTCGCCGTCTTCGCGTGCGATCGAGTCGATGGCAGCCGGGTAGACCGCGGTGTAGTCGTCGACGCCCCAGGGGTCGAGCGGGTTCGCAGTGTGGAACGCCGGCCACTTCTCGGTGAGCGGGATGGACGCCGTCGGTGTGAGGTCGGGCAGCTCAAGAGCGGCGTCCTCGGCGAGATCGCTGAGTAGGTTCGCCTCGCCGCCAGAGTTCGTGACGATGTGAGTGCGTGCTCCGCGCACGCGGCGTCCGGTGCCGAGGATCTCGCCGAGCGTGATGAGCTCGTCGAGGTCTTCGGCGAGCACAACTCCTGCCTGCCGTAGGGCTGACGCCGTGACGCGTGCGCTCGGCGCGAGCTTTCCTGAGTGGGCCAAGATCCCGTCGCGCGCCCTGGCGGAGCGGCCCACGAAACACGCGGCGACCGTCTTGCCGGCCTCGGCCACTTCGCGCGCCGCCGTGAGCACGTCGTTGGCATCGGCGAAGCCCTCGATGAAGACGAGCACCGAGTGCGTCTCGGAATCGGCCGCGAAAGAGCGTAGGTAGTCGGCAGTGGTTGTGACTACCTCGCCGCCGCTGCTAACGAGTGTCGAGAACGGGATGCGTCCACCCGCGCTGACGAGCGCCTCGATCACCGCACCGCTCTGTGCAATCGCGGCGACGCCGCCGCGGCGCACGTCCCGGGGCACCGTGCCGATGTAGGGCATGGCGCCGGTCACCAGGTCGACCACTCCCATGCAGTTGGGCCCGACGACCGAGATACCGGTGACGCCGGACAGAGTGGCAAGCGAGGCGCCGAGTTCTGTGGCTGCGCCGCCGGAGTCGGTGAACCCGCCACCGGGAACGATGACGGCGCTGGCGCCGATGGCGGCCGCCTCTTCGGCGATGGCCTGCACGCGTCCGGTGCCGACCAGCGCAACAACGGCGTCCGGAGCGGTGGCGAGATCTGAGAGCGACGCCACCGTGGCCACGCCGCCAACGTCGGTGTACTTACCGTTGACCGGGACAACCGAACCCTCGAAGCGGTGATCGGCGCAGTTGCGTTGCACGATCTGACCGGCGAACGAGCGTGGACTCGCGCCAACGATCGCGATCGACCGGGGGCGCAGAGTGGCGGCGAGCGCATTCTGCGACGGGTGCGAGGGGCGGATGGTGTCCATGCGTCCAGGGTCCGAGATTCGGCGCAAAGTGAGCCAGCGGCAAACTGTTCCGACCTCGGTCAGAGGAGTGAACACTTTGCGTGTTGGCTCTTGCCCCAACTTCTAGAAGACTAAGCGTGTCCCCGAGCTTTGGAGTCTCTTGATGTCGAGCATTCCCGCATCGTTCGCCGCCTTTGTTGCGCAGAAGGATGGCGACGCCATCGTGCGCGAGGTGCGACAGATCTCGTTGGACGATCTTGGTGAAGGCGACACGGTCATTCGCGTCACTTGGTCATGCGTCAACTACAAAGACGGCCTCGCCACCTTGGCCAAGGGAAAGGTGGCGCGCATCGACCCGATCATCCCTGGTGTCGACCTCGCCGGTGAGATCGTCGAGCCCGGCGACTCCGGTCTTGCCGTCGGGACCGAGGTGATCGCGCACGGTTACGACCTCGGCGTCGCGCACCACGGTGGCTACACCGAGTACGCGCGCGTTCCGTCGCAGTGGGTAGTTCCCCTGCCGGACGGATTGTCGGCGAAACAGGCGATGGCGGTTGGCACGGCCGGTTTCACAGCTGCCTTGTCAGTGCACGCTCTCGAGCAGCACGGCCTGCGTACCGGCCAAGGTCCGGTCCTCGTGACCGGAGCAACCGGTGGTGTCGGCTCGGTAGCGGTCGGCATCTTGGCCGACCGCGGTTACGAGGTGGCGGCGTCCACCGGCAAACCGGACGCCGAAGGGTTCCTCAAGGGTCTTGGCGCCACTGAGGTCATGGGACGCGACGAAACGTCAGGGCCGGGCAAGCCGCTTGAGCGCGAGCGTTGGGCGGGCGCCGTTGACTGTGTTGGCGCATCCACGTTGCCGTATATCCTGCGCACGCTGAAGTACGGCGGTGCCGTTGCGGCGTCCGGCAACACCAGCGGCATCGGGCTTGAGACCACGGTGTTCCCGTTCATTCTGCGCGGCGTTGCGTTGTTGGGGATCGACTCGGTCGCCATGCCGATCGGCGCGCGGCGCGAGGTGTGGCACCGAATCGCGACCGACCTGCGGCCGCGTGGTCTCGACGACATCGGCTCACGCGAGGTGTCGCTTGCTGAGCTGCCCGACGCGTTGGACGCGGTGCTCGCCGGCGCGAACACCGGTCGCACCCTGGTGCGCCTGTAGGCAACGTCGTGAAGACTTAGTCGCCGTTTGGGCGTCTTCGCCGCAGACGATGGCACTGAGGTCTTCACCGGGTGAAGTCGGCCGCCCAGATCTCTTCGCCGTCGCCGTCGAAGGTGGCCGTTGGTGACAAGCCGATCCGGCGGGCCACCGACAGAGATGTTTCGTGGGACGGGTGGATGTGAGCCTCGATCCGGCCGACCCCGTTGCCGACTAGCCACTCGGTAACGGCCCGTGCCGCTTCCGTGGCGAAGCCTCGTCCCTGATCGGGGACACCGACCAGCCACGCAATGTCAGTCGAGCTGGCGCCAACAGTCGCCTGGATAAAGCCCACCGCGCGTTGATCAATGACCGGCCTAATGATCCAGTTCAACCATAGCTCGCCGGGGACGTTCGACCCCGCCGTCTGGCTGCGGTAGCGCTCGCTCAGGACGTCGATCGTTGGTGCCTGGCCCCCGATGAACTCGTAGAGCGACTCGTCGGCTAGGACGGCCACCATGTCGTTGGCGTCGCTCACCTGGAGCGGTTTCAGTCGTAGCCGCGCTGTCTGGATGGGGCCGATGATCACTCTCCGACCCTGTCACAGAGCCTGGTCCGCCCGGTGGCGTAAACCAATTTGCGCACCTATCGGGAGCTCGGGCTAGGGTCGCGCGTATGACTCCTACCACGGACTCTGCTCCCACCCCTGGCCCATCCCCGACTCCGAGCGCCGAGCCAGCCATCACCGCTCGACGCCGAGCAACCCTCGTCACCGGGGGGCTTCGGGATTCCACCGTCGGAGTTGCCTCCACCGTCGGTCACCGGCACGCCACCGTCGGTTCCCGGTGCCGTCGAGC
>JBDTTS010000274.1:0-3777 GCA_039930525.1 Actinomycetes bacterium
GAACTCGCATCGGTACACCGCCGTCGAGGTAAGAGTGAAGTTCGGTGAAGTCATGAATGGGAGGCCGGTCAACAGTTTTGTGTCGTACGTGGCGACGGCCTTGATCGAGTTCTCGGTTGTGTTGCTTTCGCAGACGCGTGTGTTGATGTTGCCCCCGGTGGGGGTTTTTGTCGGGGAACTGAAACACGTGAACTGGACGCTGCTGGTGTTTGTCGAGGACACCCGCTGGACTTGAACGCGGATGTCGTTGGTTGACATTCCGATCGTGGGCCCGCTGGCCGACTGAATGCCGGTGAGAACTTGACCGCAGGTCTGCTGGGATATGTTGCCCGCCACTACCGCAGTTCTCACGCCTTGGCGCACCCCGTTGTTTACAGCCAACTGTTGTGCGAAGAGGATGCCGAAACTGATGATGCCGAAGACGAGAAGCAGCAGAATCGGGAGCACCAAGGCCAACTCGACGGCGGCCGCGCCCTCGTCGGAGCGCCGCTTCGGCCGGAAGCGAGCGATCATCGGTCCCCCTTGTGGGCGCCGTTCGCCCGTTCGGTCCATCAAGATCTCGCTGAAGTGTCCTCGTCAGTGTCCACGTGCCCCGGCACGTCCGTCAGGATAGCCCCTACGTTCACCCGTTTGGAGCAGTCTGTGCGATCACTTCGCCTGATGTCCTGGAATGTCCGATCCCTGCGCGACGATCGAGACGCTGTCGTCCGCGTCATCCGGGAGTGCGCTCCGGATGTTCTGTTTGTTCAAGAGGCCCCGCGCTTCCTTCGTGCTCAGTCCAAGCTTGCCGCTTTGGCCCGGGAGGCAGGGTTGGTGGTGGCGGCTGGTGGCCGACCCGCCGCTGGAGTGGCGCTGCTCACGACGCTGCGCGTGGACGTCGACGAGCCGGTTAGCCACCGGCTCAGCAAGAGGCCGCATCTGCACCAGCGTGGGCTGGCGGCCGCGCGACTCACGCTCGGGGGACGCTGCTTCACCGCGGGCTCAGTGCACCTGGGCCTCGACTCGGTCGAGCGGGGCCAGCACGTCGCCGAAATCGAAGGGCTTCTCGGGCCAGCGCCATCGGTCGTGGCCGGCGACCTCAATGAGACCCCGGCTGGCCTGGCGTGGCAGGCGCTGGCAGCTGGCCGTACCGACCCATACGCTGCATCAAATCTGCCGACCTTTTCGACGTCGAACCCACGCCGCCGGATCGACGCGATCTTGGTCCCCGCCCCATGGGTGGCTGAACCCATCTCACCCCTCGAGATTGTGGACGAATCGGTCCTTGTTCGTGCCACGGATCACCGCCCTGTCATCGTTGATGTGTTGGGCTGAGGCCCGCAGTGGGGGGAAACTGAAACTGCAGCAAGTTGGGGGATACGGCAGGTGAAAGGACAGTGGTCGTGCCCGACAGTTTTGCGACGCGTGTGGCCCAGGTGCCCCCACGTCTACTTCTGCCGCACGGCAGTGCGGCGCCCGAGCGTCTCACCGTCATCGACGCCCTGGCACTTCCCGACGCCGTCCCCACCTGTTGGCTAGTGCTCGCGGTCGACGACAACGGCACTCATCACGTGCTCCCGCTGGTCGATCAGGCCCAGCAGCCTCGACGCGCTCGCACTGGCGACGGTTGGGCCACGGCGTTGGCGGCCCTGGGGGTCTCACCCAGTGATGAGCGCGGCTGGCGGGTGCGTGCGGTAGCGCCGATCGATGCCTCCGCGCTCCAGGGATCGTTGGTCGAGGATCCGGTTTCCTCGACGCCCTGGTCTGACGTTGTGGACGTGGCCGGCAACTACCGCGTCCGAATCGTTCTGCAACCTGAGACCCTGTCCGCGCCGCCGCCACAAGCGTGGCGCCACATCGCCCAGACCACCCCTGATTTGGTAGCAGGTGGTCTCTTCGACGTGACGTGGGTGTCGACCGATGACGACGCAGATGTTCATGCGGTATCTGCTGCCGCTCTCGTCGCGACTACCTCGAACGCTCAGTCTGCCGCCGAGGCGTTGAACCGCGAAGCGACCCGTCATCTGCGCGGCGTTGATACCGCTGACGAGACGCTGGCCCTGGCGATGGGACTCGGAGAGACTCTGGCCCGCGTGCACCACGCCCTCGCCACGCCGTCGACGGAGGTCGCGGATCCTTTGTCGCTGCTCGGTCACGAAGGCGCGGCGGTTCTGGCCCGCAGAGTCAAGGACACGTTGTCTGAGGCGGTCGTGCTGACTGACGTCGATGTTCGCAAGACCCTGCAGTCGAACATGCCCGACCTGCGAAACTCGCTCGCCGAGCTCGAGTCGGCGAGCGGTGCCTGGGTGTTGTCTCCTGTTCCGCTGGGGAGCCTGCAGCAGTTCCAGCTGGCCGGAAGTCGACTGACCCTTGACCCGTTGACCGTTCGGGCCGTCGAAGGGCCGCACATGGCGGTGATGGACCTGGCGCGGCTGCTGCGTGAGGTGACGCACGTTGCGCACGGCGCATTGCGGCGCATGGTGAGCGGCGGTGAGCACGTCCCGGCTGAGCGCGTGCCGACCTGGGTGGGTGCGGTGCGAGAGACAATCTTGGAGCGCTACGAGGCAACATTGATCGCCTACGGTCAAGCGCCGTTGCTCGATCCACGGCTGCTGCGGGCTTTCGAAATCGAGGCAGAGTGTCGTGCGCTCATATACGCCTCGCGCGAGTTGCCGACCTGGAGTTCGGTCCCTGACGCTGGATTGGTGGAACTGCTCACGCGGTGGTGAGCGATCGCCGAGGTCATGAGTACGGAACTTGTTGCGCCAGAGCGGGTGAATGCGTCGTTCTTGGAGAACGTGGTTGTCAGACGACGGCGCCGTCGTCCGGACCGTTGTCAACCCGCGGACCGGTGCGCATCCGTGACACGAGATAGCCAAACCCGGCCAGGAACGCGGCCACCAACCCGATGCCGGTGATACCTGAGATTCCCCAACCGATGAGCGGCAGCACGATGGCCAGCGCGGCGGCCCCGATCGCCCCGGCCCACGCCCACCGGGTGACCCGATCTGCCTTGGGCAGCGGTGGTGGCGGCGGAGGCACGTAGTGCTCGTCGTCTGAGTCTGACTCGTCCTCGGGCAGCTCAGGGTCAGGTGTCGGGATGCGGATGTCGTCCCACTCGGCCCAGTCTCCGCGCGGCGTCCGCTGTGGAGGTGGTCCGGCGAGGGCGCCCGGTGGCGAAGTAGAGTCCGGTGGCGTACTGGCGTCAGCATCGTTTTCTGCGTCTGGCCAGGGTGAGCTGGACGCCGCGCTATTGGGTGCATCGATGTTGGCCACGATCTCGTCGAAGGCCGCGTCGATCGCCTTGGCGTCTTCGGGTTCGCTGGGGTCGTCTGGCGAAGTCGTCACGTGTCGGCCCCGGTCTTCGTGGGGTTCTCGGGTGCAACGGCGTCGCGTGTCAGCCGCTGGACGAAAGCGATGCTCTGCTCAAAGATCAGCGGCGCGTCGTTGTCGAGGGTGGCCACATGAAAGCTGTCGTGCAGCGGGATGAAGGTGAGGTCGCGCGAGCTCACCCGCTGCACGATCTCGACGGAGTTGCTCGGTTCAACGACGTGATCCACGTCGCTGCCGAAGGCGAGCGTCGGGCACGAGATCTCGCCGATCCGCGGCCCGACGTCGGCCCACAACTGAGTCAGCGAGTACATCGCTTGCAAGGGGACGCGTGCATAGGCGAGTTCGTCTTGGCCCGGCTTCTTGATGTCGTTGCAGATCCCTGGAACCGCTGGCACCAGATGCCGCAGCACTGGCAGCGCTCGCAGGGCGCGGTTTCGTGAGTACACCGAGGCGGTCACGACGACG
>JBDTTS010000275.1:0-3771 GCA_039930525.1 Actinomycetes bacterium
GGCTTCGGCGCCACTGCCACTGCCACCGCTACTGCCACGCAGGCGCAGCCGGCCGGCACAGGTCAGCCACCGGCCATGCCGATCGAGATGACGCCCACCGGTCCGGCCATGTCGATCAACGACGTCGTGGTGCGGACGGCCACCATGTTCGTGCCCCTGCTGATCACCGCCTACTTCGCGTGGACGCTGCAGGTGGGCTTTGGCGTGGTGCTTATCGCCATGCTCGTCGCGCTGGGCCTGGGCTTTTGGGGGGCCCTGTCCAAGACGGTCCGCCCGGTGGTCTTCCTCGCCTACGCGGCCGTCGAGGGTGTCGTCGTCGGCGGGTTCAGCTACTGGATGCAGGAGTACGTCAACCAGAGCCAGTGGGCTGCCGGAAACCTAGAGCCGGCCAATATCGTCTTGCAGGCGGTGCTTGGAACCCTGGCTGCGTTTGCCGCGATGCTCTTCCTTTACGGCACCCGCATCATCAAGGTCACCGGCCGCTTCAAGAAGATGATGGCGATAGCGTTCCTTGCCTACTTCGGGATCGCGATTGTCAGCTTCATCGGAGCGCTCTTCGGTGTCGGTGGTGGCTGGGGCTTCTACGGCGTCGATGGCATCGGCCTCCTGCTCTGTGCAGCTGGCGTCGCACTCGCCTCGTTCTCTCTGGTCCTCGACTTCGACGCGATCGAGACCGGCATCAAGGCGGGTCTGCCAGAGCGGGAGTCGTGGAGGGCGGCCTTCGGTCTGACGGTCACACTTGTGTGGCTCTACCTCGAGCTGCTCCGCCTGCTGGCGATCCTTAATCGGAACTAGCGCTCACTCCACAACGGCAAAGAGGCCGCCGAACCGTTCACACGGTCGGCGGCCTCTTCGTCTGTGGGCCAGCGATGGCCAGCTGGGTGATTACTGTACGCGTCGAGCGGCCCGCACCTTGTCGTATTCGTGAACGACCGCCGTGGCGTAGCTGTGTGGGATTTCGTGCTCGTCCTGCAACCAATGGACGCGTTCTTCGAATCGGGTCAGCGAAGGGCCGTCCTGCACCACCTGGAACCACTCATCGATCGGCTTTCCCGTTGCCTGGGGCAAGCGGGCGACCAAGTTCGCGTGGGTCTCTTCGGAGTGGTGCAGAGATGACATGGCAACTCCCGATGCTCGTGGAAAGCGTGGTTCTACCGTGCCCGAGCGCGGCCCGCGCCGCAAGACCCGAAAGGTCCCGAGATAACGTGCGCGGGTGACCGGAGCTGGCGACGACCGAGCGGCCCTTGACCGGCTGTGTGACCGGCTTCGCTCCGCGAGCGAGACCCGGTTGGCGCGTCCTGACCGGGGTGTTGGTGGGGTATCTGTGGCCGAGTTTGTTCACCAGACCGCGACGTGGGCGGCAGCACGGCAAGCAGTGACCAGCGAGGTGCCCCGGCTGCATACCCTGGCCAGCGGTGATCAGCTCGCCGTTGTTGGCCGCGACTTTCTCGACTGGGCCAGCGGGGAGCCAAATCGAGAGCCCGAGCTTGATGAGTGGCGAGCGCGGGTCGAGCGTCTCCGGGCCTCGATCTAGTCGAGCTCAGCGATCGCTGGTGGCGGGCGACGCTGATCGTCGAAGGCGAAGAAGTCCTCTGACCCGAGAACCACGGGCGCCGCTCACCTCGGCGCCGGCTACTTCGGCGGCCCGGACGGCCGCCTGTGCGAGGTCGAGGTTGGCGGCGTTCTTGTGGGGCTGGGCCGGCGCAGTGACGGCGTCGGCCAGGCTCGGGACGATGGCCTGGCCGAAGGCCTGGTAGCCGGTGACGGACGGGTGGAACTGGTCGGGCCCGAACATCGTGTCGGGGTGGGCAGCGAACTCTGGACCGAGCAGGTCGGCGACCGAGACGCTGCGCGCGCCGGCGGAGACCGAGGCCACCGTCTGTGCGGCCGCCAGTGAGCGGCTCCAGCGGCGTGCGACCCAGCGCAACGGGTGGGGGATCGGCCGGATGGTGCCGAGGTCTGGGCACGTGGCGACGACGACCGCGACGTCGTGCTTGTGCAGTCGCTCGATGGCAGCGGTCAGCAGGGCTACGGACCTGCCGGGGGGAATGCGGTGGGTCACATCGTTGGCGCCGACGGCGATCACGGCCAACTCTGGCCAGTGCGGATCAACGGCGTCGATCTGGAGCTGCAAGTCGGCGCTCTGGGCCCCCACCGCTGCGACACAGCGCAGCTGTACCTGACGGCCCAGCTGCGCAGCCAAGCCGGCGGCGGCGACAGCAGCCGTGGTGTCCTCGGCGCGGTCCACCCCGAAGCCGGCGGCACCGGAGTCGCCGAAGACAACGAGAGTGATGGGGTCGCCACCTGATCCGTAGGTTCCGTCGGCGGCTGGAGGAGTGGTCAGCGGCTCGCCGATCCGGTGGCGTGCCAGGCGTGACTGGCCGAGCAGGACTCCGTAGATGGCGCCCCCGGCGCCGACGAGTCCGGCACCGCCCACGGCCGCCGCTGAGGCGATGGCTCGCGCACGACTCGCTCGACTCATCTCGCCTCCCCGGGTAGCTGTGCCGACAACCGGCCCTACGGTATGCGATCGGCGGCGGTCGTAGGCTGCACCACGTGGATACCTACGAATCGATCATCGACCTGATCGGCAACACCCCGTTGGTCCGACTGCACAAGGTGACTGGATCCGGTGGCGCACCCGTCTACGCCAAGGTGGAGTACTTCAACCCCGGTGGCTCGGTGAAAGACCGCATTGCGCTCCGCATGATGGATGCCGCCGAACGTGAAGGCCTGCTCAAGCCCGGTGCGACCATCGTTGAACCCACCTCCGGAAACACCGGGGTCGCCCTGGCGCTGGTGGCGCAGCAACGCGGGTACTCCTGCGTCTTCGTCGTTCCCGACAAGGTGAGCGAGGACAAGATCAACGTTCTCAAGGCCTACGGGGCCAAGGTGGTGGTCTGCCCCACGGCGGTTCCGCCGGAGCACCCTGACTCCTACTACAACGTCAGCGACCGACTCGCGCGCGAGATCCCCAACGCGTGGAAACCCGACCAGTACGCCAACCAGAACAACCCGATGTCGCACTACGAACAAACCGGGCCAGAGTTGTGGCGGCAGACAGACGGGCGTCTCACACACTTCGTGTCAGGTGTGGGCACCGGCGGAACGATCACCGGCACCGGTCGCTACTTCAAAGAGGTGTCAGAGGGGCGGGTGCAGGTGATCGGGGCCGACCCCGAAGGGTCGGTCTACTCCGGCGGTACCGGTCGCCCGTATCTCGTCGAGGGAGTCGGCGAGGACTTCTGGCCGACGACGTACGACCCGTCGGTCGTCGACGAGGTGATCGCGATCAGCGACGCTGACTCCTTCGCCATGACGCGCCGGCTGGCGCGAGAAGAGGGACTGCTGGTGGGCGGTTCGTGCGGTATGGCGGTGGTGGCCGCCGTCGAGGTGGCAGAGCGACTTACGCCTGACGACCTCGTTGTCGTGATGTTGCCGGACTCGGGGCGGGGATACCTCTCCAAGGTGTTCAACGACGAATGGTTGGCGCAGTACGGGTTCTTGCCGGGGCACGCCGAGAGCCAATCGGTGGGAACCGTGCTACGCACCAAGAGCGGTGATCTGCCCACCTTTGTGCACACGCACCCGAACGAGACCTTGGCCGAAGCCATCGAGATCTTGCGCGAGTTCGGCGTCTCGCAGATGCCGGTCGTCCGGGCGGAGCCGCCGGTCATGGCGGCGGAGGTGGCCGGGTCGGTCATCGAGCGTGACCTGCTCGATGCCCTCTTCACCGGAAATGCCAAGCTCTCCGACCGCGTCGAGGATCAC
>JBDTTS010000276.1:0-3768 GCA_039930525.1 Actinomycetes bacterium
GCCAGCGTCGAGGTCGACGATCAGCACCTGCTTGGTTTGGTGCACCTCGCTGAACGAGTAGCGAAGCGGCGAGCCTGAGTATCGGACTCGCTCACCGTCGACCCGTTGCGACCCATGCAGGTGACCAAGTGCCACGTAGTCGACACCGCTGAAGATGTGGGAGGAAACGCTCTCGACTCCGCCAACGCGAATGTCTCGTTCACTGTCGCTACGCACGGCATCAGCTGCGGGCCCGGCAATGACGAACGCGTGCGCCATCACCACCGCCCGGGTCGACGGCTGCGCGAGGCGGCGCGCGTCGAGGTCGCGGCGAATGCGCGCCATGGCCGCCGTCAGGACCGCCTCATGCGAACGGGGTAGGGCCTCTTCGTCGTCGCTCAGTACCCGTCGCGACATGTCGGGATCGAGAAACGGGATCGGATAAAAGGCGACCAGACCATGGTCGTCCGCGAGAAGGATCGGGGTGCCGATCTGGCTCAGCTCGCTCGCAATGTGGACGCCATCGCGATAGAGGTCTGCGCCGACCCCCAAACGGGTGGCCGAGTCGTGGTTGCCGGGGATGACGATGACCGGGGCAAGTTCGGAGATCTGGCGAAGGGTCTGGGACCACAGGCGCACCGACGCAAGCGGAGGGACCGCCCGATCGAAGACGTCACCGCTGATGAGGACGGCATCAACCTGCTCGGCCGAGACGGTGGCCACGATCTGCGCGAGGACAGACTCTTGAGCTTCATGCAGATCTACGCCGTGTAATCCACGGCCGAGATGCCAGTCAGAGGTGTGCAGCAGGCGCATACCTCGACGCTACCGATCACCGCTGACAGATCGCGGGAGGCGTGCGGCGTCCAACCGGCAAGTCGTCGTCAGTCCCTCCCGGAACCACCGATGATCAGTAGATCTGCGCCTCGCTGCCCAGAGCCGCGGCCACCTCTGGCGCGGCATTCAGCGGGGCGGCGACCACCGCGTTTCCGTTCCGCACCCAGCCGATGGCCGAGCTCGTGAGCGGATCCTTGAGGAGTTCATCGACCCAGGCCTCGGCGTCCTCGGGAGTGGTAAAGACGCGCACCGCAATGCTTGCATTACAGGTGCCAACATCGCCAGAGACTGCCGTTCCGGTGCAGGCGATTCCGCCTTCTTCGAGGGCGGCCAGCACGACGGTCGGATCAGACACGCTCTGGGGCAGACCGACCTCGGTCGAGCCTCCGAGCGCACCCGCGGCCCAGACAGCACCACCGGCAACCACCAGAGCCAGGAAGGTCCCGACGACGATCTTGGGTCCACGACCGCGTCCACCTGGAGCGTCGGCCTCGCCGTCAGCGTCGCCCGCAGCATCGCCACCAGCGCCATCTTCAGACGGCACCCGATCAAGCTCGGGGTCGATCTCAGGGGCGAGCTCTGGTTGCACGATCACGTCACCGGCTACCGGCTCGGCGGCATCGACCGCACCGTCTTCAGTGGGCCCGTCAACGACAGGGTTCTTGCCAGCGGCCACGTGACCTCCCAAATAGTCCCTGATCAAGAATCGGTTGCCACGGCCCAGACCCTTCGCCTTGGTCACCCGAACGGTCTAGTACCGCGCCCCGGTGGCCAGTGCCTGCCGCCAAACTGCCGGTTGCCGGTCAACCCGGCGCCCCGAGTAGCCGAAAGAACAAGGGGACTTGGGGACAGCCTTTGGGAAGGGGCGCATCTATGTCAGCAGCAGCAGACCGGATCGACATCCTGGACGAGTCGGGGCGTTCGATCGGGTGGGTCGATCCTCGGTCCGGCGCACGCAACTTGCTCAACCCTGACCACGCCAAGGAGTTCGACGAAATGGTCGACTTCTGGATGACGACCGCCGGGGTGGACGGCCCGCAAGAAGGCTCGTCAGCACCAACCGACCGGATGTCGGTCGCTGAGATCCGATTTCCCGATCCCCCAGTGATTCGAAGTTTGCTGATCCCTTTGCGCCCCGTCGGCTGACCATCTTCGGCAAGATGGGGGCGTGACCGACGCACCCCTCTGGGCTCCAACCCTCGACCAGGTTCGACACACGCAGCTCGACGCCTTTCGGCGCGAGATCGCGTCCACCCACGGCATCGGCCTTGCCGATTCGGCGGCCCTGCATGCGTGGTCGACCACGCAGGTCGGCGACTTCTGGGAGGCCGTGTTCGCGCAGTGGATCGTCGGTGACCGTGGCGACCAACCGGCGAGCACCGGAGGCGACATGGAGCACACGTCGTTCTTCGCAGGGGCAGCCGTCAACTACGCCGAAAACCTGCTGGCCGGCGCCGGGCAGGCGCCAGCGGGCCCTGACAGTGTCGCCGTGACCTTTGTACGCGAGGACGACGTTCGCCGAACGCTCACCTGGACCGAACTAAGCGAACAGGCCTTTGCTTTCGCCGCTTTCCTTCGCGAGCACGGCGTCGGACCCGGAGACCGAGTCGCTGCGTGGCTGCCGAACACGCCAGAGGTCCTGATCGCCATGCTCGGCACGTCGCTGCTGGGGGCAGTGTTCACCTCAACCTCGCCCGACTTCGGTGTCGCAGGCGTCCTCGATCGCTTCGGCCAGGTCGAGCCGACCGTGCTCGTAGGGACTGACGGCTACGTATACGCGGGCAAGCACCAGCCGCGACTCGAGCGGCTGGCCGAAGTTGCGGCCGGCCTGCCAACCGTGCGTGCCACTGTTGTCGTTGAAGAGCTTGACCCCTCCCCCGACTTGTTGTCTATCCCGAACGCAGTGCTCTGGTCTGCCGCGTTGCACGAGGGCGGTGGGCTGCCCACACCTGAGGTTGTTCGACTCCCGATCGATGCTCCTGGGTTCATCCTCTACAGCTCGGGCACGACGGGAGCCCCCAAGTGCATCGTGCACAGCGGTGCCGGTCTGGCTTTGAAGCACGCTGTCGAACAGCGCCTGCAGAGCGACATCCACCCCGGCGAGGTCGTGTTCTACTTCACGACCTGCGGCTGGATGATGTGGAACTGGCTGGTGTCGGCGCTGTCGTGCGGCGCATCGCTCGTGCTGTACGACGGATCACCATTCCACCCTGCGCCTGACCGGCTCTGGGACCTGGTCGACGACCTGGGAATCACCTTCTTCGGAACCTCCGCGAAGTACGTCGACGCGTCACGGAAGGCGGGGGTCACACCCCGCGAGACACACGACCTGGGCACGTTGCGCACGATCGCGTCGACCGGGTCGCCCCTGGTCGATGAGGGCTTTGAGTACGTCTACGAAGCCGTCAAAGCCGACCTGCACTTAGCGTCTATCTCTGGTGGCACCGACATCTGTGGCTGCTTTGTTGCCGGTGACCCCACCCGCCCGGTCTATCGCGGCGAGATCCAAGGCCCGGTGCTCGGCATGGCGGTCGACGTCTACGACGAGTCGGGCGTCTCGTTGCGCGACACCCCCGGCGTCCACGGCGAGCTGGTGTGCACAGCGCCCTTTCCGTCGATGCCCGTCGGATTCTGGAACGACCCGCAGGGCGAGCGCTATCACGATGCCTACTTCAGCAGGTTCCCCGGCATCTGGGCACATGGAGACTTCGCCTCGTGGACGACGCACGACGGACTGGTGATTCATGGGCGTTCGGACGCGACGCTCAACGCAGGAGGCGTCCGCATCGGAACCGCTGAGATTTATCGTCAGGTCGAGCGGTTGCCAGAGGTGGCAGAGGCGCTAGCAGTGGGGCAGGAATGGGACGACGACACCCGGATTGTTCTCTTCGTGCGCATTGCCGAGGGTGCCGAGCTCGACGATGCGCTTGTCGCCACCATCAAACGATCGCT
>JBDTTS010000277.1:0-3766 GCA_039930525.1 Actinomycetes bacterium
TGATCTCGGTCTTGTTGGCCCGCGGGTCGACGATGAAGGTGTACTTGCCCTCGTCCAGCAGACTGTAGGACTTCTCGGACACCACAGGGGCCAGCAGGATGTCCCGGGGGTCCTTGTTCAACGTGTTCACTTGGTGTCCTCCTTGTCATCTACGGCCTTCGCAGGCTTGGCAGCCTTCGCTGGCTTGACCTCTGCAGCCTTCGCAGTCTTCGCAGTCTTCGCCGGCTTGACCGCTGCAGTCTTCGCAGTCTTGGCAGTCTTCGCAGTCTTCGCCGGCTTGACCGCTGCAGTCTTCGCAGTCTTGGCCGTCTTCGCAGTCTTCGCCGGCTTGACCGCTGCAGCCTTCGCAGGCTTGGCAGCCTTTGGCGCGTCCTGAACAACTGTCTCGCTGACAGCCGCCTCGTCCGCAACAACCTCGCTGGCCTCCGTCGTCACAGACCTGCCCTTGGTGGGGCCGGCCAGGAAGGTGCTCAGTGCACCCTGCGTGAAGACAACGTCATCGGCGCACAGCACGTCATACGTGTTGAGCTGGTCCGGGACCAGTACGTGCACGTTCTCGAGGTTGCGCAGGCTTGTCCACGAGGTGACGTCCTGACGCTCGACCACCACCAGGAGGTTCTTGCGCTCGGACAAGCCATCCAGAATCGCCCAGGCAGCCTTCGTCGACGGCCTGTCGCCCTCGACCAGAGCACTGAAGACGTGGATCCGACCGTGACGAGCACGGTCCGACAGCGCCCCGCGCAATGCCGCAGCCTTCATCTTCTTGGGCGTCCGCTGCGTGTAGTCACGAGGCTTCGGTCCGTGAACGACGCCACCGCCAACGAACTGCGGTGCCCGCGTCGAACCCTGGCGGGCACGACCGGTGCCCTTCTGCTTGTGCGGCTTGCGGCCACCACCGCGCACCTCGGCGCGCGTCTTGGTGGAGTGGGTGCCCTGACGAGCCGCGGCGAGCTGGCCGACAACAACCTGATGAATCAGGGGGATGTTGGTCTGCACGTCGAAGACGTCGTCGGGGAGGTCAACCGAACCGGACTTCACGCCGGCGGGGCTGAGGATGTCAATGGTGGGCATGTTCAGGCTCCCTTGGCAGCCGTGCGCACCAAGACGATGCCGCCACGAGGGCCGGGAACAGCGCCCTTGATCAGCAGCAAACCCTTGTCGGCATCCACTGCGTGGATCGTGAGGTTCTGAGTGGTCTGGCGAGTTCCGCCCATGCGACCGGCCATCTTCATGCCCTTGAACACACGACCGGGGGTGGCGCAGGCGCCGATGGAGCCCGGCTTGCGGTGGTTCTTGTGTGAACCATGCGAAGCGCTGTCGCCGTGGAATCCGTGACGTTTCATGACGCCCGCGAAGCCCTTGCCCTTGGTGGTGCCGACGACGTCGACGTCCTGTCCCGACTCGAAGGTCGTGACCGTGAGCTCGTCGCCCAGGTCGTAGGACGAGGCGTCCGAGGTGCGCAGCTCCACCAGGTGGCGGCGGGGGGTGACACCCGCCTTCTCGAAGTGGCCGACCATCGGCTTCTTGACCTTGCGCGGGTCGATCGCACCGAAGGCGATCTGAACTGCGTCGTAGCCGTCTGTGTCTGCATTGCGGACCTGCGTCACGACGCATGGTCCGGCCTTGATCACCGTCACGGGGACAAGGCGGTTCTCGGCGTTCCAGACCTGGGTCATCCCCAGCTTCTCGCCGAGCACGCCCTTGACCGGGCGCTGAATAGCGTGAGTCATCTGGCGTCCTTAGAGCTTGATCTCGATGTTGACATCGGCCGGAAGGTCAAGGCGCATCAACGAGTCGACCGCCTTGGGGGTCGGGTCGACGATGTCGATGAGACGCTTGTGTGTGCGCATCTCGAAGTGCTCCCGGCTGTCCTTGTACTTGTGCGGTGAACGGATGACGACGAAGACGTTCTTCTCCGTCGGCAGCGGCACTGGGCCGACAACCGTTGCACCGGCACGGGTCACCGTGTCGACAATCTTGCGCGCCGAGCTGTCGATGACCTCATGGTCATAGGACTTCAGCCGGATGCGGATCTTTTGTCCCGCCATCGCTTCGTCTGACTCTCTCTCGTCGTACCTCTGCATGTGGCCGGCCCGATAGGCCTCCGACCCCCGCGGTCGGGTGTGTCGCACCCGTTTCGCAGTGCGAGTCCGTGCGCCTTGATGGCGCTGGGCTCGCGGATCAATCGGAAACCCGGCAGAGCCGGGGCTTGCGCTTCCCCTCACCGGCCACCCTCGCGACTTCCGCGGGCGGTCAAAGGTGAAGAGTGGCGATGCAGACATTGGCCTTCATCGCGCGTCAAGCAACCGGTACATAGTGCCAGACGTCGGGGCCTAGAACCAAATCGGGGCCGCGGTATCACCAAGAGGTCTGGGACACGTTCCGACTCGTGTCCGAAGGCGCCCCCGAACGGCTGCTAAGCGGGCCGTCTGCCGTCCCCTGTACGGCGACGTCCCAAGTACGGTGAGCGGGCCGGGCCGACAGCGCAGGTAACCCACCAGGAATGCCGCCACGGCATACAGCCCACACAAAGACTGCGGGGCCCAAGCCAGTGGCTTGGGCCCCGCAGCATGTCTGCCAGAAGTGGCGTCAGGTCATTTGATGATCTTGGTGACGCGACCAGCGCCCACCGTGCGACCGCCCTCACGGATGGCGAACTTGAGGCCTTCCTCCATCGCGATGGGCTGAATCAGGTCAACCCTCATCTCGACGTTGTCGCCAGGCATGACCATAGTGGTGCCCTCGGGCAGGTGCACCACTCCGGTGACGTCCGTTGTACGGAAGTAGAACTGCGGACGGTAGTTGTCGTAGAACGGCGTGTGACGGCCGCCCTCCTCCTTGGACAGGATGACGACGTTCGCGTCGAACTCGGTGTGCGGCGTGATCGAGCCCGGCTTGCAGATGACCTGCCCGCGCTCGACGTCCTCGCGCTTGGTGCCACGAAGCAACAGGCCGACGTTCTCGCCCGCACGACCCTCGTCGAGGAGCTTGCGGAACATCTCGATGCCGGTGACGGTCGTCTTCGAGGAGGCTTCCTTGATGCCGACGATCTCGACCTCGGCGTTGATCTTCAGGATGCCGCGCTCAATACGACCGGTGACGACGGTGCCACGACCAGTGATCGTGAAGACGTCCTCGACAGGCATGAGGAACGGCTTGTCGACGTCGCGCTCTGGCTGCGGGATGTAGGTGTCGACCGCGTCCATGAGCTCAAGAATGGTCTTGCCCCACTCGGCGTCACCCTCGAGTGCCTTCAGCGCCGAGCAGCGAACGATCGGCAGGTTGTCACCGTCGAACTCGTAGGCCGTGAGCAGCTCGCGGAGCTCGAGCTCGACGAGCTCCAGGATCTCTTCGTCGTCGACCATGTCGACCTTGTTGAGGGCCACCACGATGCTCGGGACGCCGACCTGGCGGGCCAGGAGGACGTGCTCCTTGGTCTGCGGCATCGGGCCGTCAGTGGCGGCGACGACCAGGATCGCACCGTCCATCTGTGCAGCACCCGTGATCATGTTCTTGATGTAGTCAGCGTGACCCGGGCAGTCGACGTGAGCGTAGTGACGCTGCTCAGTCGAGTACTCGATGTGCGCGATGGAGATGGTGATACCGCGCTGCCGCTCCTCAGGCGCTTTGTCAATCTGGTCGAACGCCTGAGTGCTCGGGTTCAGTTCGGGGTACTTGTCATGCAGAACCTTCGAGATCGCAGCCGTCAGCGTCGTCTTACCGTGGTCGATGTGACCGATGGTGCCGATATTGACGTGCGGCTTGT
>JBDTTS010000278.1:0-3765 GCA_039930525.1 Actinomycetes bacterium
CGACCAGGGAGTAGATCTCGTCGATCCCCGCCGAGGCAGCCTCGCGGCGTCCAACGTGGGAATACCCGGTGAGCGCGAGGCAAGGGACGGCCAGCGCTTGGGCGCGGGCGGCCACGTGGGCCACCACCTTGCCGCGCAGTGACGAGAAGTCGAGGCCGCCCTCTCCGGTCACCACCAGGTCGACACCCGATATCTGACCGTCGAGGTCGATAGCCTCAGCGACGACCGCGGCGCCACTGACCCGGCGGGCGCCCAGCCTCAGCAGGCCGAAGGCCAGACCGCCTCCGGCCCCGGCTCCGGGCGTTGACGGATCGGTATTTGCCCCAGCGGCCCACGCAGACAGCCGCTGCTCCAGCGCCGCCACCTGCGCCTCGGTCGCCCCTTTTTGCGGACCGAATGACCTGGCCGCACCAGCTGGGCCGAGCAATGGGTTGTCGACGTCAGTGGCCGCCACGAGATCGAGACCTAGAGGCAAAGACTTCGACAGAGCTTCGTAGACCGGCCGGCCGCCGTCGGTCGTGGCCGTGCCCCCTACTCCGACAACGATGCGCGTGGCGCCAGCGGTGATCGCAGCCTCGATCAGCCGGGCGACCCCGAGGCTGCTCGCTTCCAGCGGCCGCCTCGGATCAGCGGCAAGCTCGAGGCCGCAGCAGGACGCCGCCTCGAGAAATGCCGTGGGACGCTCGGCGTCAACGATGAGCATCTGAGCCGAGACGCTCTCGCCGTGTGGGCCAACGGTGGAAATCACTCGGGGCGTGACGGCAGAGGCGGCAGCGAGAGCGGCGATGAAGCCAGGGCCCCCATCGGCCATGGGCGCGGAAGTCACATGGTCAGAGGCCGCGACGTCATGCCACCCGGCCGCTACGGCCTCGCACACCTCGACGGACGAGAGCGTGCCCGCAAACTTGTCGGGAGCGAGCAGAACGCGCACCGATCCGACCCCCTACGCCCGAGTGTCTTCGGGGTCGCGGTGGGCGATCCGCTTGCTCGTCAGCGTCGCGTCATCTGACGTCAAGCACTTGCCCGTGTCGATGTCGAACTGCCATCCGTGCAGCTGACAGGTGAGCACGCCGTCCTCAACGTCACCGAAGCGCGCCAGGTCGGCCCCCAGGTGGGGACAGTGTCGCTGCACAAGGTGGTCGCCAAAACGCCACATCTCGTTCGATTCACGGTCGGCCCCCAGCCAGTCTTCGACATAGACAGCGTGCTCGGAAGAGAGCGATTTGAACCACGTGTAGACCTGCTCGTTGTATTGCCCCTTGCGTTTGGCTTGGAACCGACACGAGAGAAAGAGCTCGTTCACCCAGTCGGCCAGGCGGCGCTCCACACAATGTCGAATCAGTCGGTCCTCGATCTTCAGCTGGTATCGGCACTCTTGGCCGTCGAAGGGCACCACCTGCTGGTCGACGAAGTCGGCCACGATCTGCTCGTTCTCGGTGGTGAGCAGAATCCGGTCGCCCAGACGTCCGCAGAGCGTGGGCATCTGCTGCATCAGGGGTTCCCACCAAGCCTTGATCTGCGGCAACAGCGGCTCGGTCGTGGACGCCCAGGTCAGCTTGCGAGCCTCGCGATCAGCCTTGGTGCGAGCGGCGTACTGGGTGAGGTACTCGCGCTTGTTCGTGAACGGGTACAGCGTCTCGGCCTCAGAGCCCAGATGCGTGACCTCGGCTTTGGCCGACGTCCTGTTGAGAGTGACGGCGGTGCCGGTCGACATGAAGATGGCGTTCTCGTCGCCCATCGAGGCGAGATAGTCGAGGAAGACCCGCTGGTCAGGAAAAACGTTTCCCTTCTGGCCAAAGTCGTTGATTTCAAAGAGGTCGTCGTCGAGGAACGCCGGAGGCCCTGAGTTCGGCAGCACCCAGCGCGCACCGACTGCCTCGGCGAACCGTCGGGCACGATCGAGTCCGTTGGCTCTCTTGCGTTCGCCAAGACCCTGCTTCACGTGCTCGGGCAGGTCGTAGACCATCGGGAACCAGATCGCGCCCGAGTACTGCAGGGAGTGGCCGTCGTACTGCCCGAACTGCACGATCGGCTCGAGGTCGGTGGGACGGCAGTCGTTCTGGTTGAGGAACGCGGCCGTTCCATCGTCGACGGCCAGACACGAGTCGCCCAGCGGACCGTCGTTAGGAGCCGTCATCGCCACGATCATCAACGTCAGGCCGTCATGCTCGAAGGGCTCGGCGTTCTTGGTGGCGATGAAGCGGTGAAATCCGAGGGCTGCCAGCGCGTCGCGCAGGTCGCTGACGCCGTAGTCGGGCAGCAACACCGTGGTGTCTTTGTCCATGTACCTGGCGAGCCACTCGGGGTCGTAGTGGTCGAGGTGCATGTGCGACACATACAGATACTCAGAGCGGCCAAGCCGCTCCATGTCGAGGCCGTCGTTAGCAGGGAACGGATACCAGGAGGCGAAATACGCTGGCGAAAACCACGGGTCGCAAAGGATGGATCCGTGCGCCGTCTCGATGTGAAGACCTGCGTGACCGATCGATGTGACCCGCATTGACCCACCTTCTCTCAAGCACTGGCGCGAGGACTTCAGCCTATGCACCTCGCCCGGCATCGGGTGAGGGCTAGGTCCCCTCCTCACCGAGCCCTGTGACTCGCGTCTAGCCTGGGCCCATGTTCGGCCGCAAGCACGACTCAGCCACTGACGCCGCCACTCCTTCTCTGGAAGCCGACGCCGACCTCGGCGCGTCCGGAAAAGGTCGCCCGACCCCCAAGCGCAAGGAGTCCGAGGCCGCCAGACGGCAGAAGATGTCACCGCCCAAGGACCGGCGCGAAGCAAAGGCCCGTATGAAGGCGGAGAAGGGCAAGGAGCGGCAACGCACCACGGACGCGCTCAAAGGTGGCGACGAGCGCCACTACCCGGCACGCGACCAGGGCAAAGGCCGACACCTCGCCCGCAACTGGGTCGATGGTCGTTACAACGTCGGTGAGCTCTTCTGGCCGGTCGTCATCGCCGCCCTGGTGCTGCTCTTCTTGCCAATCCCCGCGCTGCAACAGGGTTCGACGGCGGTCCTTCTCGGCTTCTACGTCTTGATCACCGCAGACTCCGGGTGGTCCCTGCTCGGTCTGCGACGGGCCCTGCACAACGAGTTGCCCGACCCGTGCGAACGCCGGGGCGCCATGGCCTATGCCTTCGGCCGCTCGATCCAGTCCCGTCGGCGCCGACTACCCGTTCCCAAAGTCGAACGTGGATGGACCCGCAAGTACAGCCGAGGCGAGGTCAAGGCCTTCACCCCCTAGCCTGCCGAACTCACCCGAGATCCCTCCACTGCTCGCCGAGTGTCCCCTTGGGT
Organism: Actinomycetes bacterium; assembly: GCA_039930525.1. Classification (GTDB taxonomy): domain Bacteria; phylum Actinomycetota; class Actinomycetes; order JAHEKZ01; family JAHEKZ01; genus JAHEKZ01. Next base: position 3,300 of record JBDTTS010000278.1, read on the forward strand.
GCCACAATTGCCCGTCGAGTGTGCCGATCAGGCCGGACGCGTTGGCCCTTCGCCAGCACCGGACGCCGCAATCGCATCCGCGACGATCTGCAGGTCATCGGAGTCGTACTGCAGCGTTGCGGCGTCCAGCCAGCCATCAACCTGATCGGCGCTGCGCGCGCCGACGATCGCTCCCGACACCCCGGGCCACGAGATCGTCCACGCCGCCGCCGCAGCTGCCGTCGAAACGCCGTGACGCTCGGCCACCCTTGCCATCGCATCGGCAACGGCAAGGTTGGCCGTCAGGTCGTCGGTAAAATCGGTGTCGGTCTTTCGCCAGTCGTCGTCGGGCAAAGCGGCCACCCGCTCGGGCGAGAACGCACCAGTCAGCAGACCTGCGTGCATCGGCGAGTACACGATCACCCCGGTGTTTTGCTTAAGGCACCACGGCAGAAGGTCACCACCGGCCCGCCGGTCGATGGCTGAG
>JBDTTS010000279.1:0-3752 GCA_039930525.1 Actinomycetes bacterium
CGTCCGACCCCCGGCAAGGTGACCAGATCCTTGAGCCGACCCGGCACCTCACCGTCGAACTGATCGCACAGCTGCTGCCCGAGGGTGAGGATCGAGTGTGCCTTCGCGCGGAAGAACCCCGTGGAGCGGATGATCTCTTCGAGCTCGGCGCGGTCTGCTGCCGCGTACGCCTGCGCGTCCGGATACGAGGCAAAGAGCGTCGGCGTCACCATGTTGACCCGCTTGTCGGTGCACTGAGCCGACAAGATCGTCGCTACGAGCAACTCGAGGGGCGTCGTGAAGTCGAGCTCGCAGTGAGCGTCCGGATAGAGCTCGGCGAGCTCATTGTTGATCTTGCGTGCCCTTCGAACTCGGCCCGTTGGCGTCTCGGCGGCCCAACGGGCCGCTGAACGTCGAATCCGCGGGGTTGTCACCCGTCAAGCCTAGGCGCGCGCTCCTACCTCCACCGTACGGGTGACGCTTCCTCAAGGGTTCTGGCAAGTCCGACGATCCCGACGATGAGGAAGTTCAGGGAACGTGAGAGGACCCAGATGACCACGCGGTCACAGGAACGCACAACGCGAGCGGCGGCCCGGGAGGTCCCGCAGCGCAGTGAGGAGTTTGCCCATCTCACCTTGAAGGCGCTCCGCGAGCAGCGTCGCACTCTGGGGGACGAGGAGAACCGCGTCTCTTACTGGCGCCGGCTGATCCAGGCACGGATGGACCTCATCGAGCTTCAAGGAGGCGACGACAGCGTTCGCCTCGGCCGCCTCCGCACCGCCCTGGCCGAGACCCGGGTCGGCAACGGCCGCGGAGCATTGGTCGACATCATGCCGATCGACGACGTCCCACCCCTCCCTGATCTCGCCGGCCTCTGGGCCCGCGAGGCCGACCCAGACGACCCAGAGTCGGTCAAGACGCTCAAGCGCGATCTCTCCTTCGCCGAGCTGCAGCTGTCGGCCTACCGGGCCGCCTTGCACCGCCGCCTCGCCGGCACGACCGGCGAGCTGATCGCTCGTTACCGCGAAGACCCACGGCTGGCCCTCACCGCCCTTCCGATCCCGCAGGACGAGCTGATCTGAGGGCGCAAGGCGTCCCGGTCACCCGAAGTGCGCCATTCTCCCCTAGCCTGGTGATCACGTCAGTCCACGATTTCCGTGTTCGCCTGCGACTGACACCGACCCGGAGGTGAGTGCGTGGACGACGACGTCCTACGGCGGACGCCGCTCTTCGCCGCTCTTGACGATGCCGCGGCAGCGGCGCTGCGCGCCACCATGAGCCACCAGACCGTGCCCAGAGGCGATGTCGTCTTCTCCGAGGGCGAGCCAGGTGACCGACTCTTCATCATCGTCGACGGCAAGATCAAGCTCGGCCAGACTTCCGGCGACGGCCGTGAGCAAGTAATGGGCGTTCTCGGGCCTGGTGCGATGTTCGGCGAGCTGTCGCTCTTCGACCCAGGCACCCGCACTTCCACCGCGTCGGCGGTCACTGACTCGGTGTTGCTCTCGCTCAGCCAGCGCGATCTTCGGCCGTGGTTGACCGGCCGTCCCGAGGTCGCCGAGGCACTGCTGCAGGCCCTCGCGCAACGGCTTCGCCGAGCCAACGAGGCGATGGCCGACCTGGTCTTCTCCGACGTCCCCGGCCGCGTCGCCAAAGCACTGCTCGACCTCGCCGACAAGTTCGGCCAACCACAGCCCGATGGCAGCATGCTGGTAGCCCACGACCTGACGCAGGAAGAGCTGGCCCAGCTCGTCGGCGCGTCGCGTGAGACGGTGAACAAGTCGCTGGCCGACTTCGCCTCACGTGGCTGGATCCGCCTTGAGGCCCGCTCCGTGATCTTGATCGACACAGAACGGGTTGCCCGACGCGCTGGCTGAGGCGTCAGCTGTGCATGGCATCGGCCGCTCGCGAGTTCCCTTTCGCCGACAGGTACTCCAGCTGTGATTGAACTTGTGCGATGACGACGTCGTGAAGCGCTGGCCCCGGAAGGCCGTAGACGGCCGTCACGACCTCACCCACTGTTGATGCGCCAGCGTCCAGCACGTTAGAGACCTGCGCCAGCCGCTTGGTTCGGTGCGCGATGAGGGTGTCGATCGCGGGAAGCCCCCACAACAGGAGGGGGCCGTGTCCGGGTAGCAACGTCAGCGAGCCACCGGCCGCCGCCAAGTCGCGTAACCGCTTGAGCGAGTTGAGGTAATCGCCGAGACGGCCGTCGGGCCACGCGATCAGGGACGACCCCTCGCCCAGGATCGTGTCTCCGGTGAGCAATGCGCCGTCGCGAGGAAGGAAGAAACAGACCGAGTCAGCGGTGTGACCTGGAGTCGCGATGACCTGCACAGTGAGCCGGTCGATCTCGATCTGCTCACGGTCGCGCAGGGGAACTGTGCCGCGGCACCACGCTGGATCGAGCGCGCGGACGGGTGCCTGAGTCTGCGCATGCAGCGCGCCAACCGCCGCCGAGTGGTCGGCGTGCCCGTGCGTCAACAGGATCAGTGCTACCTCACACCCGGCTCGCTCTACCTCGACGAGCACCGCGTCCAGGTGGGCCGGGTCATCGGGCCCAGGGTCGACGACGACGCACTGTTCGGAATCGGGCTCGAAGAGCACCCACGTGTTGGTGCCAGCCAGCGTCAGCACTCCGGGGTTGGTCGCCGTGACACACCGCGCGCGCTGGGGCGCGACGCCTTCAACCGGTTCGATCATTCGGTCACCGCCTCGATGTGGGTGGGAGCAGCCGCCAGGGCTGCCATTACATCGTCGAATGCCGCCAAGGACGTCAGAGTGCTGATCGTAGGGGGCCACATAGGCAGCGCCCCCGCCGCGAAAGCATCAACGGCCGCTCGGACGACGAACCAGGAGCCGGCGGCCACCTCCCCGGTCAGCGGCGCTGGTCTCTGGTCAGGGGGGCAGGTCGCGAGATAGAACCGAGCATCGAAACGACGCGTATCACCTGGGGGCGTCACCCATCGGGCCCATGGCGTCAAGGCAGCAGGGTTGAGCCGAACGCCGCTCTCCTCCCAAGTCTCGCGGGCAGCAGCGGCCAGGTGCGCTCGAACCACTGAGGAATCGTCGTCACCCCACACCATCACCTCGGCAGAGACGTCGTGCGTCACGGCGGAGATATCTTCGTCCTCGTCAACTCGGCCGCCGGGGAAGGCGTACATCCCGGCGGCGAATGCCAGCGTCATGGCACGCTGCTGCAACCACACCTCCAGCCCGTCGGCGCCGTCGCGCAGGAGGACAACTGTCGCGGCCGGTCGGATCGGCATCGTCCCACTCATGCGCCAACCGGTTTCGGCATGAAGGGATGGGCAAGATCATCGGCGAAACGAGCTAGTACCGGCGATGTGACTGCCAGGATCAGCACGTAGGCGGCCGTCAGTGGTCCGGCACCGTCGAGACCGGACGCAACAGCCAGACCCGCGATCACGACCGCGAACTCACCGCGGGCGGTGAGCACCAGCCCCGCGCGCATGCGGCCACGCGGACCTGCCCCGTCACGACCCGCGGCGTACCACCCGGTGGCCACCTTGGTGAGCAAGGTAACGGCGGCCAGGGCAGCGGCACCCAGCAGCACCGGCGGAAGCGTCGAGGGGTCGATCGAGAGCCCGAACGACACGAAGAACACCGCAGCAAACACATCGCGCAACGGCGAGAGCAACGCCCGGGACCGTTCGGCAGCCTGACCTGTGAGCGCGAGCCCGACCAGGAAGGCGCCAACCGCCGCCGAGGCATCGAGCAAAGTGGTCAGACCGGCGACGACGAGGGTGATC
>JBDTTS010000280.1:0-3748 GCA_039930525.1 Actinomycetes bacterium
CGGTTCGATCCTCGTGAAGCAGGGGAAGACGAAGGAAGCAATCACTCAGCTTCAGAAGGCGCTGACGATAGACGCCACAGACTCGGACGCCTTGTACCTCATGGGGGTCGCCCAGCTCAAGGAAGGTTCGCCCGAGCTGGCCGTCACCTCCCTCAAGCGGGCTCTTCTGTTCGTCCCGACCGGATGGTGCGAGCCCTACTCCCAGCTCGCCGTCGCCTACGGCAAGCTGGCCCAGGCACCCCAGAAGACGTACGCCGCGGGGATGGCGAGCTTCTGTCTCAAGATGCCGGCCGAGGCCAAGACCCAGCTCCTGACCCTGATCACGGGTCCGGTCAAGGTCGAAGCCCTCCTGGGACTCGGCCAGATCGCAGAGCTCGAATCCGACAAAACCGAGGCTGTCTCCCGGTACAAGCAGGTCCTCACGTTCGATCGCACGAACGCCACAGCGACGTCGGCCTTGTCGCGCCTCGGCGTGACGTCGACCCCTGGACCGACGAGTACCGCCACAACGCAAGGAACGAACTGAGATGACCACCTTCGAGACCAATCCACCTGAGGCCCCTGAGGCCTCGCTGCCTCTCCTCGAGGAATTCGATGAACCCGCCAGTGACGTGGCACCCACGCGGATGAGCAAGAAACGCAAAGGATTAGTCGCCGCACTGGTCGCGGCCTTGGTCATCCTGGCCCTGTTGGTCGTCTGGTACCTGATGAACCGCAAACCGCTCACCGAGCTTCCAGGGCTCGGGGGGGCGGCGCTGCCGCACTACGAGCGCAGCATCTACGGCGCAATCAAGCCCCTCGGCGTGGCCGTCACCGACTCCGGCGACCGCGTCTACGTCACCGAGAGCGGTGGAGCGCGCGAGGTGAAGGTCTACGACGGCGCTGGCAAGGCGGCCGGCACCCTGAAACCCCCCACGTCCACTGGCGCGGCACATCTACCCATGTATGTCGCGATCAACCCGACATCGCAGGACGTATACGTCAGCGACCGGCTGACCGCCTCGATCTACATCTATGACGCGAAGGGCACCTACCTACGCACCTTTGCCCCCAAGGGAAGCCTCTCCGGCAAGTTCGCTCCCCTGGCGCTGGCGTTCGCCCCGGACGGCAGCCTCTACGTCACCGACGTCGGAGGTGCTACTACCAAGACTCACCGGGTCGTGGTCTTCGGACCGGACGGCACTCTGGCGAGGACGATGGGCGCGCCCGACCTGAATTTCCCGAACGGGATCGCGGTCGACTCGAACGACGACATCCTGGTCGCTGACAGCAACAACGGCCGGCTGGTGATCTTCGGTCAGTACGGGAAGCCGCTGGCCTCGATCAACCCCGGCATTGGCGAGGGTGACCTCGGCATGCCCAGAGGGGTGGCGGTCGACGACTCCGGAATGCTCCTCGTCGTGGACACCTCGGATCACGCGGTCCGCACCTACAGCCTGGACAAGTCGACGCCAACGTACCTCGCGTCATTCGGTGTTGAGGGACAGCTCGACGGAACGTTCGAGTATCCCAACGGAGTGACCACCGACAAACGTGCTCATGTCTATGTCACCGACCGGGAAAACAACCGGGTGCAGGTGTGGGGCTACTGAGTACGGGAGAGAGGTGTCAGGGGATGACACAACCGTTTAGAGCTCTCGAAGGGTTCTGGACTTGCATGAATATTCTGAAGAAAAGGAGCACGTGTAATGAGAAAAAGTAGGGCAGTGAAGAAAATTCTCCTCCTCGGAGTGGGAAGCGCCCTCATGTTCACGATGGGCGGGGTCGGCCCAGCAGTTGCTGATGCCGGACCGCACCGCACCACCGCGGTCGCCGACGGGGCGACAGCCCTCGTCTCCGTCGCGGGAGGTGGCCGGTGTGCATCCTGTCACCGGGCACACACGGCCAAGGCCGAGATGTTGTTGAAGGACTCTCAGCCTGCTTTGTGCTACACCTGCCACGGCGGGTCGGCATCATCCATCGATGTCATCGACGGCGTCAACAACGACGACGGCCTGGCGCTTCGTGGTGGCGGTTTCGAGTACACCCTGATGAATGGTGCCCTCGCAACAAAGACGATCGGCCCGGCGCTGGTTCCCGACCCCATTACTGGTGTCATGCCGCCCAGCTATACCCAGCTGCACAGTGCGACCGCTCCGGTTGGCGCCGTGCCCGCGCTTGTCACGTCACGGCACCAGATCGATGGCACGACGACCGGCACCATGTGGGGCAACGGTGCCGTCTCGGCCACCGTCAACCCGGGCAAGGCTGGAGTTACGTTGGAATGCTCGTCATGTCACGACCCGCATGGCAACGGTAACTACCGCATCCTGAAGGCCCTCCCGGCCGACTCAGATGCAACCGTCCCGGTCAACATCCCTGATGCCACCACCAAGGTCTACACGACGGCCGACTACTGGTTGGTCACCGACCGCAACGTGCCGACAGTCGCCGGTGGAGCTTTGCCAACCGCCGCACAGACCGACGGCTACATCGCCAACGTCGCAGCGTGGTGCACCACGTGCCACACTCGCTACCTGGCAGGGAGTGGCTCCTACAACACTCCCCTCAAGGATGCCGCCGGCGTGACGGATGCACTCTTCACCTATCGTCACCGCTCCGACCGGAGCGACGCGGCGGGCATCTCCAGGCCGAACTGCATCCAGTGCCACGTCTCACACGGCACGAGCGCCAACATGACCCTCACCTCGGCTACCTTCACGGCGCCTGATGGTCAGGTTCCCACCGCCAAGGGCGGCATCGCAACGCCGTATACCACCCAGGATGGCACCGCCAAGACGGTTGCCGGCAGTAGCCCGGTTGGTACCAGCCGGTTGTTGCGCGTTGACAACCGTGGCACTTGCGTGATGTGCCACAACGTCTAAGAAGACAATGGGCACGAAGCTAGTTGATACAATGGACTAGTTGTTCAAGGACTTCGGGTGGCCCGGTTTGCCGGACCACCCGGGGTCTTTCCCTTGTCCAGGCCCCCTTCCGCACCCCCTTGGGGCAAGCCGGGCCAGCCTGTACCTCTGGCCCCGTGTGGGACCGCCCGACGTGGACCTTATCGAAGTCGTCTCTACCCGATATGTGCCCCTCGGCGGATGGTTATACAAATCGCTCAAACAGATAATTGTCGTGAGCCACAGCACCCCTTCACGCCCGGGTGCGTAAAGGAAGCCAGGAAAAAGCGCATGAAGCACGCCGGACCTCGCCGCATTCAGCTGCGGACGGTGGTGACCTACCCAGCACTCACAGTCACCCTCGTTGTCTCTGTCGCTCTTGCACTCACCTCGTTCGGTCCCTCTCAAGCCATGGCGCTTGACGTCTTGGCAGCTCCGATGGAGATCGCGACTTCCAGCCCGAGCACAGCGTGCGTCCCTCCGACGCCGACCGAGAGCGCGACACCGACCGAGAGCGCGACACCGACCGAGAGCGCGACACCGACCGTGGATGCAACGTGCGTCCCGGCTCCGAGCACCACGTCGGTCCCCACCATGTCGGTCCCCACGCTGAGCACAACGTCCGCCCCAGCCCCCCTTCCCAGTCCGTCGGCCGGCCCCGTCGTGGCGCCTGGTGTTGTCACGGTCGACCATGACGTCCTGGCACGGATCGAAGGCCCCCCTTTCCACGCCGACTACCTGCCTGTGGGCGACCTTGTGCCTGACGCTGCGCAGCTCCAGACGTTCCGGGTCCGGTTCCAGCTCAGCAACGCCAGCGCCGACCCGATCACCGTGACTCCACAGCTCGAGTACCGCACCGACGCCGG
>JBDTTS010000281.1:0-3738 GCA_039930525.1 Actinomycetes bacterium
CCAGCAGGACCCGGTCGGTGCCGCGCGTCTGCTGCCGTGGGCACGCACGGCACGGGAGCCCCGTCAGGTCGCCCAGCGGGCCACGACCGAGCTGCGCGCATGCGGGGACTGGGCACCTGGCGCCGACGCGCCCGAGTCTGATCCAGTTCACGCGGAGAAGAGCGCCGGTGCGGCAGCCCGCGACGCCTTGCGCTTCAACGTGCGGCTCTTCGGCGTTGCGGCCCGGTGGCTGGTCGGAATCGGCAGAAGCGCAGTGGAAAACGCCGCGACCGGATTGATCGTCGGTCACGACGGCGACTACGTCATCCGTTTGGAACCTCGTTCGCCGGAGGAGATCATCCGGCTCGCCACGGCCAGACTCGATGCGCAGTCGACCCATCTACAACGTGACGTCCTGGTCAAAGAGGCGTCCACCGTGGCCCCTCCGACACCGTCCACCTGGGCAGACCTTCGTCAAACCTGCTTCGCTCTAGCTGATGGGTCAGAGCCATCTACCGGGATCACGATTCCCGAGGTCGCCGGCGTACGCGAACTGCTGCCGGCGAGCGCCGTCGCGCCCGACCCCCAGGACGTTTTCCGCGCGGGTGGACAAGTGAGGATCCGATCCTGCGATCCGATGTCGGCCAGCCGCCATCGAGCAGGACTGGAACTGGCCATCCACGATGCAGCCCAGGGCGACAAGGTGCCCAAGGAGGCGGGGCGAACTCAGGTTGCCGATCCGACACCTGAGGGCCCTACCGAACTCGAAGAAGAACTCGAACGACTTGACCAGTGGTTGAGTGTGCGGCGCGATGCCGTGCTGTGGGAACTCGCCCAGGACGTCGATATCCGCACGCAAAGTTCGCAGAGGCAAGCTCAAACAGCCCTCAAGGTCGCGACGGCGGGGAACCCCCCAGCGATCGACAAGGTACGTCACGCGCAGAAGACGCTGGTGGGGTGGTGGATCTTCCTCTCGGTTTTCCTTGTCGGCTTGGTCGCCCTGTTCGTATGGCGATACTTCGACGTGCCAACAACGCTCCCCCGCATGGTCAACTCTGTCGCCGCGAGCCTTCTCTTGGTGCTGCTGGTAGCTGGGCTGGCGAATCACTGGTTCTACCGCGCCGTACGGGCCTACGAATGGTCAGTACAGAACCTGCTGGCGACCCGCCGGCAAACCGCGGAGGAGTACGTGGCGGCCAATCGCGAGGCAAGCAGGTTGGAGCTGTTGTCCCGAGCGTTACTGGATTGGTCCGAGGTGATCGGGTGGATTCTGCATCACCCGTGGCGGCCCATACCCGCTGCGCCGCGGACCCTTACCGAAGCGCTCGACAGCCTGCCGGGCGCCGTCGCCATCGCCGTCCCCGCAAAAGACAGTGCGGACATGCCGATCACCAACGTGGTGGCTACGGCCGGACTGTTGTGCTCACCCGGATGGTCGAGCCGACAGTTCGACCACGTGGCGGAACTTCACGAGCAGATGTCCGGCGCCGACAGGGGCGACGGATACCTGGCCGCTGACACCGACACCTTGGACGGCTCCACCAGTCCTCGACGTCGCCTGCTGCACTATCTATCCGCCGGGGACGCCCAAATCGCCATCACTGACTCGGCGCGCGCCGCGGTGCGCGAAGCCGTGACCGCTGGCGACCTCCAACTCCCTGCCCGGGTCGTCACCCGCCTCGGCGGCTACGGGGACGGACATGACCTAAGCGACGCCACTTTCTTTGGCGCCACATTGGGCGCGGCGATCCCCTTCGTTATCGACATCTGGACGCCCAGGGGTCTGCAGCGTCGCCGTCACATGCCTGTCGCGTCGACCGCTTGGGTCCCACGCCGCGACGCGGGGTTGGCCTCGGCAAATGTCTCGGTCATGGAGGCCACCGGGGACATCGCCCTGCGAGTCGATCTGTCGCCAACCTGCGAGCCGGCGGACATCGCCAGCTTTGAGACGATGCCGGATCACGCTCCAGAACCTATCGAGACCCGCGGCCTCACCGGGCCCTTCAACTAGGCGGGGCGCCACGACCGACCGGACGACCCACGGTCGAAGCCACGTGTCTCGTGACCTCTACAAGCATCACCGGATGCAAGCCCTCGAGCATCCGGTCCCAGCCCCAGCCGCCCACATGTTGCAGTCACCAGAGAGTTGGCACCGATGATCACAGCGAACCTATGGCGCCTGGGCACGGTGCCTGAAGCGATCCCACTGGAGGAAGCGGCCACTTCCGCTGACGCGGTGATGGTGCTCACCGTCGAGGCGGCCCCGGACGACGCCGAACGAGTGCATCGTGAACTGCAAAGGATCTGTGGCGATCAGCTGACGCTGGAGATGGTTGCCGATCTCCTTTCCCCTGACGAGCTTCCGGAGGTCAAGCAGTTCGGCGAGGGTGGGCACATCCGCAAGGTCTCCTCATTTGGCGTTCGCCCGCTGGCAACAGAGCCAAAGGGCGACTCTGGGCTGGTCTTTGAGCCGATCGAGTTCCTGGCCGGGGACAGGTGGTTGATCTACCACTGGCAACCATGCCGGGCTTACCTGCTCGGATATGCCGAGCCCGGGGATGCCGAGGCGCAATCACGCGACGACATCGAGAACGAAGTGGCAAAACGATGGGTCGACCAGGGTGGACAGACCCCAGGCGACCTCGGCGTCCTGTTCCTGTACGAGCTTGCGCTGGGGTACACGAAGGCCAGAAAGACGCTGTGGGCGTGCCTTAACGACTGGGAGCAGGAGTTCTACAGTCACCCCACCGAGCGCGACCCGATCGAATTCGTCAAACCCCTTACCGAGCTGCACCGGCTGCACGGCCAGTTGTACCGCAGGTTAGCTGGTCTGAACGTCCCGCGTGAACGTGCCGACAGTGGCTGGTTCACCAACGTGCACCTGGGTGCCACGGCCCTGCGCGTCGACGAGATCATCGACCGCTCGCTGCGCAATCTGAGTGGTTTCAGCGACTCTTTGCGCCAGTCCGTCAGCCTCACACAGAGCTATGCGACGGTGCGGCACTTCGCTCTCGCCGAGGAGCAGAAGAAGGCCACAGAGGAGCAGAAGAAGGCCACAGAGAAGCTCCAGCATCGCTTCGAGGTGGGTGCGGCAGTCTTGCTCGTTCCCACGCTCATTGCAGGCATCTACGGGGCGAACACCAGCCTGCCAGGCGGCGGCCACTGGTCCGGGTTCGTCGCCATGGTCATCCTGATGGTGGTAGGCAGCGGGACGGCGTACACGCTGCTGGAAAGAGGTCGCGGCCCCGATCAGGTCGTGACACAGGCCGCCCGGACCGCCCCGGTGAACGAACCGCTGTCCTGACCGATGCCGCTGGCGCCTGCCCCGCGCGGCAACTAAGAACCAGTCACACCAGGTGGGGATACCCGATGTAGGGGCGGCCTGCCTGGTCAGGGTCCCCGTGGTGAGCGGTGGTCGCCAAGGCCTGGGCGCGCTGCACATCGGCTTCACCAACCGTCACAGTTGCGAACTGGGTGTCGATCCTGCGATGTTCCTTATCAGTCACTCAGTCCTCCATGTCTGGGCTGCGATGTCGCTGAAGCCATCCAAGTCACCGTCAATCATGGCGATGCGTTGCTATGGGCCGTCCGCGCGGAGCGACCTAGTCCCGCCAACTGTCGCGGTCGATGCGTCTGCGATCCAGTTCCCTCTTGGCTCCCGACATCAGTTTGGAGTAGCCCTATCGGTCGACTCCCCTCACTACCGTCTGCCGCCACCAGTTCCAATACCGGCAAAGCTCGAGCATCTCGTCGTCGGTC
>JBDTTS010000282.1:0-3735 GCA_039930525.1 Actinomycetes bacterium
GGCCGGAACAGTTCGGTCCCACACTAAAGATCGCCGTTTCAGAGGTCGAAGCACTACCTGTACAGAGCCAACCGGCCAGAAAAGGCACACCTGCCGCAAGGCAGGGTCGCAAAGCCAGGGGACCCTCGCGGTCAGCCCAGCTACCTCGGCTGATTCTTCTGCGGACAACCTCCGTCGAGAATCACCCAAGGGCGAGCGCCGCACGGCTCATCGAATAAGTGTGAAAGGAACTCAAAGATGCTCGCTCGCATCCGTAAGGCCCAGGAAGAGAATGAGGGTGGCTTCACCCTCATCGAGCTCCTGGTCGTCATCATCATCATCGGCATTCTTGCCGCCATCGCAATCCCGGTCTTCCTGAACCAGCGTGAGAAGGCGACCGAGTCGGGCATGAAGTCCGACCTGCGCACGCAGGCCAACGAGATCGAGACTGCCTACACCGACACTCAGGCGTACCCGGCCTCAGGTGCTGCTCCAGTGGTGAAGAAGTCAGATACCGCCACGACTTTGACATACACATTGGATGCTTCCGGGCAGTCGTACTGCATCCTTGCAGTGAACACCAAGGTCACGAACAAGTGGTTCTACGACAGCAACGGTGGCGGTCTCGGCCTCGGCGCTGCCTGCCCGTAGGCGGACCTAACCGGAACCCTAGGTTCCTCGCTGAAGGTCCGGGCCAGAAGGTTGGCCCGGACCTTCAGTCTTAGGGAACAGAGATTGGAGGGGCAATGATCGAAAGCGCAAGGTTGCGTCCTCTCCTGAACGACCCTGAGAACGAAGGCTTCACACTGATCGAGCTCCTCGTCGTCATCATCATCATCGGAATTCTGGCGGCGGTTGCTATCCCGATCTTCTTGAACCAGCGTTCCCAGGCCCACGACGCATCCATCAAGGGCGACCTTCGCCTGATGGCTGAGTGGCAGGAGAGCTACTTCTCGACGGCATTCACGTACGGCAGCGTGGGAGCCCTCACAGGGGACGGTCAGGACGTCCAGGCTTCGCCAACTGTGACGGTTTACATCGATTCCTTCGACAGCCTCGGCTACTGCCTCCGTGGCGAAAGCACCCAGTCGAACGAGGTCTGGTACTACGACAGCCAGGCCGGCGGGTTGCAGAGCAAGGGCAGTGCCGGATGCCCAGCCTCCACCGGAGGGGCATACGGCGATTCTGTCACCGGATAGAACGACCGAGTAGTCCGAACGAGTGAATGAGGGGCGGATCCTTCGGGGTCCGCCCCTCCGCTGCTCAAGACCGCTCTCTGCGCGGTCGATGTGGCGACATGGGCGAGGACCAGAGGAGATATCGGTGACGGGCACATTGCGTTCGATCTTGCGCCGAGGCCGCGAGGCTGACGGTTTCACCTTGATCGAGGTGATCGTGGCATTGAGCATCGCTACTGTCGTCTTCTCAGCGATGGCGGCCGCCGGGTTGGCTGGTGTGAAAGCATCGGTGGTGGCGAGACAGAATCAACAGGCCGTCGATGTACTGAATCGCCTGGTCGAAGAGGCCCGGGGTGTCAACTTCGCCACGTTAGCCATGGTGACTTCGGACTTGCAGGTCGGTGACAACGCCATTACGGGTTCCCCGCCTCGGTATACCGTGGCAAACGGCATCGGTCCGGAGAATGTATGGGCCGACGCCACCGGAGCGGTCAACCCGCACGTTGAGACGGTCTCGAGTAGCACGACTGCCGACGCCGTGGACTACACCACCAAGACGTACGTGACCCTCCCCGCAGGAACGACGCTGGACAACTCCGATCAGCCATACCAGAAGCGGCTCACGATCGTCGCCACCTGGACCGCCTACGGCTCGACGCACGAGCGCACCATCTCGACCCTCTTAACCGAGACGACGCGTGGCCTACCGCTGCCTCGCTACGCGGTCATTCCAACGTCACCCACCACTGCCAGCAAAGCTCCGGGCGCCACCCTCACCTGGGGGTTCCAAGTGATTAACCGCGGGGCCCGTGACGCGTTCAACATCAGCGCGTCGACAGGTACGTGGACCTACTACGTGGACGACGACTGCAACGGTGCTCTCGATGCTGGCGAGGCGACCACCTTGACCAATACCGACGCAGCTCTCGGCGACTCGCGGCCCGACACCGGCAAACTCGAACCGAACAACAACCCGCCCTTCTGCGTGGTTGCCCAGCGGGCAATCCCGTTAACCGAGCTGGGTGTCTCGACGGTCACCTTTAACCTTCAGTCCTCGGCCCAGCCGCTGGCAGAAGGGGCGGCTGTTGGCGTCGGTCCGTATACCGTCACGGTGACTAATGGATCCACCGGTGGGAGCGCAACGCCGACGCCTTCCGGAACCTCAACGGTCGTGCCGCCAACGACGATCTGTGAACCCACTCCGGCGGGGGCAGGAACCCCCTTTGGATTCCGCAATGGCACCACGGCGACGTACGGGGATACAACTAGCCAACTGGTGAACTCGATGACGGAGAACACCTGTCTGAACCAGGCCTCCAGCGCCGACTACTCCACGGATCAGGGTGGCGGAACTGGTCGCTCGCTAACCACGGGCGGGACGGTGACCACCAGCACCGCAGCCCAGCTCGCCGAGTGGCGATGGGCCTCGGCATCCACGCGCACGGTGGCCGCTGGCACCGCCACGATCAGCGTGATGGTGTTGTGCCCAGTGACCGGAGCACTCACACTCAACGGCGCCATTGGAACGTGGGAGACACAAGGCCAGGGTGCCTGGGTCCAGAAGGGGAGCGGGTCGGCCACGGGATTCTGTGCCACGTCCAACACCTGGACCCGAGTCACTGTTCCGATGTCGGTCAGTAGTGCCTTTACGGTCAACCCCAAGGTGGGGCCGACGAAGGAACTGCAGCTCTCTACAAGGCTCTGGGTCACGGGCGGCTCGGCTGGTCAAACGATCCGGCTCGACTACGAACAGCCCAACGCCAAATCATTTCTCTACGTGAGCGTGGCCTGACGTGAGACTTCTAAGAGTTCGGGCAAAAGCTGACGATGGAATGAGCCTCGTCGAGTTGCTGGTTGCCATGGTGCTCATCGGGATACTGGGCGCAATCGTCTCTGCGGCGGTGCTGATTAGTCACAAGCAGGTTCGACTCGCCACCGATGAATCCACTGGTCTTTCGGACACCCGTGTGGTAGTAGAACGGCTGGGGCGTGACATCCGTGTCTCCCGCGGGGTAGACGCCGGCGCGAGCGAAAGCAACCTGGTCCTGTGGATCGACTACAACTCTGACTATGTGCGTGACGTGGCCGCGCAGGCCGAAGAAATCATCACGTGGTCGGTTCTCGAGCAGGCCAATGGTCAGTCGAACACGCTCAGGTCGACAGCTGGTGGAGTCGTCCAGTTACAGTCTCGGACGCTGGTCAGCAACTTGGCGTTCTGCTACCTCACGGAACCGAGTGACGATCCGGCTGACTGCATGGCCACCCCGCTGTCTACGACGGACGCGGCTAACACGCGGTTGGTGAAGGTCACCCTGCAGTACGACTCTGCCCTGAACTACGGCAGCGAAGAGCGAACCAATACCTTCACCGAACGTATCCGGAATGTGAGTTGACATGAAGACCCTGAGGCGCTCAGTGACACTGACTCGGCTCGTGAAGCAAGACGAGGGAATCGGTCTGATCCTGGTGATCGGTATCAGCGCGATGATGGCGATTCTGCTGACAGTTATCACGGCAACTGCGATCCGCTCGCTGGGGAGCAGCAGCGACCACGTGAACTTCGAGCAGTCCCTTGCCG
>JBDTTS010000283.1:0-3731 GCA_039930525.1 Actinomycetes bacterium
GAACGGGTACTTGGCTCTGGGGATTGCCCTCACCTTTGCTTCGGTCGGCTTGGCGGTCGTGCGACGGCGCAGCCGACTGCCGTGACAGGATGGAGCCTGTGGCAGCGATAATTCTTGATGGCAAGGCGACGGCGACGACGATCAAGACCGAGTTGGCGACACGGGTCGTGGCGCTCAAGCGGCTAGGCGTCAGTCCGGGGCTCGGCACGATCCTGGTCGGCGACGACCCAGGCAGTCACTCCTATGTAGGTGGAAAGCACCGCGACTGCGCGGAAGTGGGGATTGCCAGCATCCGTCGTGATCTGCCTGGCGACGCCTCGCAAGAAGACGTTGAGCGGGCGGTACGTGAACTGAACGCTGACCCGACGTGTACCGGCTACATCGTGCAGCTGCCCCTGCCGAAAGGCCTGGACCCGCACCGCGTGCTCGCTCTGATGGACCCCGACAAAGACGCTGACGGACTGCACCCGATGAACCTTGGCCGCCTCGTGCTCGGCGAAGCGGCGCCGCTGCCCTGCACACCTCGCGGCATCGTCGAGCTGCTGCGTCGCTACGACGTCTCTATCGCCGGTGCTGAGGTGGTCGTGGTCGGACGCGGAGTGACAGTCGGGCGTCCCCTCGGGCTGCTCCTCACCCGGCGCAGCGAGAACGCGACAGTGACGCTCTGCCACACGGGCACTCGCGATCTGCGCGCCCACTTGGCCAGGGCAGATATCATTGTCGCCGCAGCTGGTGTTCCGGGGCTCGTCTCCGCAGACACCATCCGTCCAGGTGCGGCCGTCCTTGATGTCGGCATCACCCGCACCGAGCTCGGGCTGGTCGGTGATGTGTCTCCGGAGGTCTCTGAGGTGGCAGGACACCTCGCCCCGATGCCGGGTGGCACCGGCCCCATGACGCGCGCGATGCTGCTCGCCAACGTGGTCGAGCGTGCTGAGGTGCAAGCAGCAGCTGTGGCTGGCTGACCGTCGTGGCTGATGAGCCCCCCGAGGTTCGCCTCGACGGCGAGGGTAATCCGATTGATGACCAGCCGCTCATCGAGCGCACCATCGATCAGTGGCCTTTGGCTCTGGTGCTCCTAGGGCTGGTGATCGGCCTCGTCGTTTTATCGTTCTATGACTTCAGAGCCGGCTCAATCGCGCTGGGTGTTGCCATCATCTTCGGCGGCGCGCTGCGGGCGGTCCTTCCCCGAGAGCGCGCCGGTTTGCTGGCGATCCGGGGCCGACCGATCGATCTGCTCACAATGTTCGGCCTCGGCATCGCCTTGACCACCGTTGGCGTACTCATTCCGCCGGCCCGGTAGCCTCTGAGGACATCGCAAAATCTCAAGGGCAAGGACCGGTGAAGTTCTCATGACGTCAGCCAACCGCCGCCGCAAGGTCACCGTTGTTGGTGCGGGCTTCTACGGCTCAACAACCGCGCAGCGTCTTGCGGAGTACGACATTTTCGACACCGTTGTCCTCACAGACATCGTCGATGGCAAGCCAGAGGGTCTGGCGCTTGATATGAACCAGTCCCGTCCCGTCGAGGGCTTTGAGACCAAGGTGGTCGGGGTCACGACCGATCCGGCGACCGGCGCTGGCTATGAGAAGACGGCCGACAGCGACATCGTGGTGATCACCGCTGGTCTGCCGCGCAAGCCGGGCATGAGCCGAATGGACCTCATTGAGACCAACGCCAAGATCGTGCGAGGTGTCGCCGAGAACGTCGCGAAGCACTCGCCGAATGCCGTCATCATCGTGGTCTCCAATCCCCTTGACGAGATGACCGCGTTGGCCCAGCTGGCGAGCGGGTTCCCCAAGCAGCGGGTGATCGGGCAGGCGGGAATGCTCGACACTGCGCGGTTCACTCACTTTGTTGCCGAGACTCTGGCAGTGCCGGTGGCCTCCGTGCGCACGCTCACCTTGGGTTCGCACGGTGACACCATGGTTCCGGTGCCGAGTCGCTGCACTGTCGATGGCAAGCCGCTGACCGATCTGTTGCCCGCCGACGCCATCGACGAACTCGTCGTACGCACGCGGAACGGCGGCGCGGAGGTGGTGGCCCTACTCAAGACCGGTTCTGCCTATTACGCACCGTCGGCTGCCGCGGCCCGCATGGCGAAGGCCGTCGCTGAGGATTCTGGCGCCGTCATGCCGGTCTGTGCGTGGGTCGACGGTGAGTACGGAATCGCCGGCGTCTACCTCGGAGTCGAGGCTGAGCTTGGCGCAGCTGGTATCCGTCGCATTGTCGAGGATGACCTCACTGACACCGAGATCGCCGGGCTCAAGGAGGCTGCCGAAGCGGTGCGTGCCAAACAGGCTGACGTCGCCGACCTCTAGAGCAGTCGCACCCTCACCCGTCGAGCACAAGCGCCGAAAGGTTTCGCCAAGATGGCCAAGATCAAGGTCGATAACCCAGTCGTCGAGCTCGACGGCGACGAGATGACACGGATCATTTGGGCGTTCATCAAGGAGCAGTTGATCCTGCCCTACCTCGATGTCGACCTGAAGTATTTCGATCTGGGGATCGAAGCCCGAGACGCCACCGATGACCAGATCACCGTAGATGCGGCAGAGGCGATCAAGCAGTACGGCGTTGGTGTCAAGTGCGCCACCATCACTCCCGATGAGGCGCGGGTCGACGAGTTCGGTCTGCGCAGGATGTATCGCTCTCCGAACGGCACGATCCGCAATATCTTGGGCGGCGTCATCTTCCGCGAACCGATCATCATCAGCAACATTCCGCGACTGGTCCCCGGCTGGACCAAACCCATCGTCATCGGTCGTCACGCCCACGGCGACCAGTACAAGGCCACTGACTTCGTGGTACCTGGTCCAGGCAAGGTCACCGTCACCTATCAGCCGCACGACGGTGGCGAACCGATGGAGTTCGAGATCGCCGACTTCCCCGGTGGCGGAGTTGCCATGGGCATGTACAACTACGACGACTCGATCCGCGACTTCGCGCGGGCGTCCATGCGGTACGGACTGTCGCGGGAGTTCCCCGTCTACCTGTCGACAAAGAACACGATCCTCAAGGCCTACGACGGGCGCTTTAAGGATCTGTTTGCTGAGGTATTCGAGGCTGAGTTCAAAGCTGACTTCGAGGCCGCCGGCATCACGTACGAGCACCGGTTGATCGATGACATGGTGGCGGCAGCAATGAAGTGGGAGGGCGGCTATGTCTGGGCCTGCAAGAACTACGACGGCGACGTGCAGTCCGACACGGTGGCCCAAGGATTCGGCTCGCTTGGGCTGATGACGTCGGTGCTGATGACACCGGACGGCAAGACCGTTGAGGCCGAAGCGGCGCACGGCACGGTCACCCGGCACTACCGGCAGCATCAGCAGGGCAAGCCCACGTCTACCAACCCGATCGCGTCGATCTTCGCGTGGACGCAGGGCCTTCAGCATCGTGGCAAAGTCGATCGCAACACTGATCTGCAACAGTTCGCCGCCGACCTCGAAGCGGTCTGCATCGAGACGGTCGAGAGCGGCAAGATGACCAAAGACCTGGCACTGCTCGTCGGGCCCGAGCAACCGTGGCTCAACACCCAAGAGTTTCTTGCTGCGCTGGATGAGAATCTGCAGGCCAAGCGCGCTTCGTAGCCCGTCCTACGCCGGCGCGGTGAGGGCGTCAAGGTCGTCGAGGAAGCCGGGGTAGCTAGTGGCCACGGCGTCCCATCCGGCAATCTCGATCTCACCATTGGAGGAGAGCCCGCACGCCGCGACGGCAGCGGCCATGGCGATGCG
>JBDTTS010000284.1:0-3701 GCA_039930525.1 Actinomycetes bacterium
CATGTACGACAACCTGAACAGGTTCATCGTCCCGAACGTCGCCGGTCCCGATCGCCTGATCCCGCTCGCGGCGCTCGCCAACACCGAGTTCAGCGTCGCGGCGCTTCGGCAAGCAGCACAGCGCGGACGCTTGGAGGCAATCCAAGGCGGCGACGGCATCTGGCGTAGCAGTCGCAAGGCAGTTCAAGCCTACAAACGCCGTAAGGGCAAGCACCTTCGCTGACGCAAGGGCCCAGATGAACGTGTGGCTAGCGGTGGCCGCGTCGATCCTGGCCCTCGTGCAGCCGCTGACGGCGCTGCGGATGTACGGACGAATCGGGGGCGGCAAGCCCTCGCCGGCTGGTGGTTCGCCAACAGCCAGCCGACGTACTAGTGCGAGCGACGCCGGTGCGAACCCGAGTGGTGCGCACATCGCTCATCCGGGCGCGGTCACCCAGCCTCACACCCTGCTGAGTCGATGAGCATGTCGCTAGTCTCCAGGAGTGCCTGACAAACCGCTCGACGTCGTGACCGGCGCATTCAGCTACACCGGACGAGCCATCGCGCGTGAGTTGCTTCAGCGAGGACGCCGAGTCAGGACACTCACCGGGCACCCGCACCGACCGGGATCTCTTCCAGGTGTGGAGGCACACCCTTTCAACTTCAACAATCCAGAAGCCTTGATGGAATCCCTTGCTGGTGCCACAACGCTGTACAACACCTATTGGGTTCGCTTCGACCGCGGCAGCATCACCTTCGACCGCGCCGTCGAGAACTCGGCGACTCTGTTCCGGGCGGCTCGGGAGGCCGGCGTCGAGCGCATCGTCCACGTGAGCGTGACAAATCCGTCCCAAGCCTCGCGCTTCCCCTACTTCCAGGGCAAAGCCGAAGTCGAACGGCTGCTCGTGGAGAGCCACGACTCGTGGGCCGTCGTCAGGCCGACCGTCACCTTCGGCCCAGGCGACATCTTGATGAA
Organism: Actinomycetes bacterium; assembly: GCA_039930525.1. Lineage (GTDB taxonomy): Bacteria > Actinomycetota > Actinomycetes > JAHEKZ01 > JAHEKZ01 > JAHEKZ01. The sequence continues at coordinate 956 of JBDTTS010000284.1, forward strand.
CAACGTGGCCTGGCTGCTCCGGCGCTTTCCAGTGTTTGCCATTCCAGGTGACGGTGCCTACCGACTCCGCCCGGTTCACGTCGCTGATGTCGCCACCCTGTGTGTCGAGCAGGGGCTGGGAGGCCCGAACGAAGCCATCGACGCCGTAGGGCCCACCACGTACACGTTTCAGGAACTTGTTGAGACCGTCCGGCGAGCGATCGGAAGTCATGCTTGGCTTGTCCGGGTCCCACCCAAGGTGGCGATGTTGGGAGCGACCGCAGCTGGCCTGTTGGCTCGGGATGTGATTTTGACCGATCACGAACTGGGCGGGATGGCCGCTGAGGTCGCGTACAGCAGTGCGCCGACGTCCGGATCGCGGGCGTTCGAGGATTGGCTCGCTGCGGAGGGGCCAACGCTTGGCCGGCGATATGCATCAGAGTTAGCTCGCCACTACCGCTGATGGTCGTCGCATCGACACTCCCCCTGGTGCGTCAGGAGTCCGGGTGAAGGTGGGCCTGCTCGACCGCGAAGGCCGTGGCATCGATCGAAGCGGTCAGCCGCCAGTCGACGAAGTAGTCCTGCTGGCCGGTCGCCCCCCAGCGCGTGACCTCGACCTCGTCGACCAGGCCGCGATCGACACCGTCGTCCGCGGGCTGCTCGCCCTCTGACGCGACAGCCCCAGCGCGTCGCCGAGTCAGATCACGCTACGGAGCGGCATTCAGCGCGACGACGGTGAGCGACTCGATTCCGGCGAAGTCATCGGGGTTACAGGTGAACACCGGATGGTCGTTGGCCAAGGCTGTTGCGGCGATGAGCGCACTGCAGGCACGCGCCTTGGTCTTGCGACCCGAAGCTCGAAATTGCGCGGCGACGCGGCCGAAGGCGCGCGAGGGACGCTTTGAGGCCATGCGTCTGGCGATCGCCACCACGCCCCCGGAGGCCAGGAAGTCCTACGCCGATGAGGTGGCGGAATGGGAACAGCTGGACCGTGACGGACCTCATACCCGCTGACGTCGTATGGGTGGCGCCTGACCCAACGGTCGGACGCGAGCAGGCGGGACGGCGCCCTGCCGTGGTCGTCAGCGGCAACGACTACCTCAACACCGTCGAGACCCTGGCCATCGTGCTGGCCGTCACCAGCGTCGACCTTGCCTGGCCCAACCACGTCCCGCTCAGTGACGTCGGGCTGCCACAGCACTCATGGGCGATGACCGAGCAGGTTCACACCATCTCGCGTACACGCATCGTCGACCGCGCTGGCCGGGTCGACGCGTCCACCTTGCAGGAACTGCGTCGATGGATCCGCGACTTCCTGGATCTGTGAAGCGCCGACGCGGCGGCGGTTTGCGTTGACCACTGCCGAGGACGACCCTCGCCACCTGCAGCGCAGGCTGGACTAGCGTTGGCGCATGCCTGACGAGAAGACTCCAGAAGACCTGCGGCGGCAGTTCGAGGCCGCGATCTCTGGCATGGAACTCGACGACCTGCATGACCTGACGGCCCGCCCCCTCTCCTACGGCGACGACGCACTTGTGCCGCCCCCGCCCGTGCGGCCACACCTACGGCGTCCGCCACGGGAGACGACAGTCATCTATCAGATCCGCGTCGACCTTGATCACGCCAAACCGCCGATCTGGCGCAGGCTTGAGGTGCGTTCCGACCTCACCCTCGACCTCATGCACCAAGTGCTGCAGGCGGCCTTCGACTGGACCGACTCGCACTTGCACCGATTTGCGATCGGCGGGGGGCCCTTCGATCGCACCGCCGAGCTCTTCCTCTGCCCCTTCGATGTCGAGGAGGGCGAAGACGACGGGGCGCCCTCGTCCTCGGTGCGCCTCGACGAGACGTTGCATGAACACGGTGACGCGCTCCGCTACGTCTACGACTATGGCGACAGCTGGGAGCTCACCCTGCGCCTTGAGGAAGTACGCGCCGCCGGCCCAGCCAACCCGGTCGCCCGATGCCTCGATGGGCGACGCGCTGCACCGCCCGAGGACTGCGGGGGACGAACCGATGCCGACGACCTCGCCGAGGTTGTCGAAGATCCGGCTCGCTTTGACATCGACGAAGTGAACGACTCACTGCGCAGTCCCCTCTTTGCGCTGACAACCAGCGGCATGATGCCGCGCTTCGTCACGATGGTCGCGCAGCTGCACTACGCCGATGGCTGCGCCGAGTTCGCCGAGCGGTTGGCGTCACTCGCCACTCCAGTGGCCGCCCTGAGTACCGCCGGCAAAGGCGCCGCCCTCGCTTCGGTGCAGTGGTTCCTCGACCAAGGTGCCGGCGACGGTCTGGAGCTCACGGCGTCCGGCTACCTCAAGCCCAAGGCAGTGCAAGAGGCCTGTGCGGTGCTGCCGACCATGGACGGGTGGCTCGGCAAGAACAATCGCGAGAACCTGGCCAGACCCTTGTTGATCTTTCGCCATCGGCTGCAAGACATGGGGCTGCTTCGCAAGTACAGGGGGCGATTGCTGCTGCGCAAATCCGCGGCTCCGCTGCGCAATGACACCGAAGCGCTTTGGGATCACGTTGCCGCCGGTCTCGTTCCGTCAGAAGTGGGATTCGCTCGGGACGCGACTCTGTTGTTATTGGGCTGTGTGGCCGCCGGCGATGCGCGTCGCACTTCGCTGCGACAGATCAGTCGCGCACTCACGTACTTCGGGTGGAGACGCACCGATGGGTCTGACGTCGAACCCGAGGACCTTGACGTGCTGGAACTCGACCTCCTCGACGTGCTGTGGAACATCGCCGACGAACCCCCGCC
>JBDTTS010000285.1:0-3697 GCA_039930525.1 Actinomycetes bacterium
GATCGCGAAGAACGTGCTGAAGAAGTATCACGATGGGATGAGCTGGGACTTCGGGATCTAGGGCCAGTACCACGGCTTGAGTTAGGTGGTTGGCGCGGAGTCGTCAGCCGCCCCCTCCGTCTCGTCGGCGGAACCTGGCTCCGCGAACTGGTGGGCGGCGTGGCCGTCGAAGTCCATTCCGTAGATTCGCTTGAGATCGGCGATCACGGCTAGCGCCCGCTTGCCGTGAGGGCTGGCGGCCATCTCGCCTTCTTCCCCCGGTATCGGGCTGAACGAGTGCAGGACGATATTCTCGAGAAGGTTGCCCAGCGAGACGCCGTTGAACTCGGCGAGTCCCTTCAACACCTTCACCATTCGCTTTTCCATGCGGACGCCGAGCTGAACGCGTTCGACGGTTAGTGGTTCGGTTGGTGCTGGCACTTCGGTTCTCCATTCTGCTGGTTGTTACCAAGGGACACAGGTACCATGCACCCAAACAGAAGCGAACGTCAAGAGCTTCGGGGGCTCGTGCCCTCACCGGGTCAGGACTGGACGAGAAGCGCTAAGCCGGGAAGATCGCGAAGGTGCCCAGTGCCTTGGCGACCAGCTTCCCGGCCACTCGTACTTCCGATTCAAGCACCGCCACACGGCGACCCTTGTTTAAGACGGTGGATTCGCACTCGATGCGCCCGCTGCGGACGGGTGAGAGGTAGACGATCTTGACTTCGATAGTCGCGCACGACTCCGCGTCGCCGAGGAGGCTGTAGACGGCCGCCCCCATGCCCTGATCGGCCAGCGCATAAAGGACGGCGCCGTGAACCACGCCGTGCGGGTTGAGGTGCTGCGGGCCGACGGTAAGAGCGGTGAGGCTGCGGGCCTCCCCGCGCTTCACCATCTCCAGGCCCATGTGGGGGCCGAATCCGTCGTCGACGCTCGGTGTCTTTGCCACGCTGCGGAGTCTAGGGCCGGGCGATGATCCCGGTCAAAATAGTGAGCGAGCTCCTGTGGCTCTTATCGCCGGCGGCGGTCCCGGCCGCCTGCCTGGCTGCGACCGTAACGGAGGGGGCCGCTTCGCCCGGCAACCGCAGCGAACGCCGAGAGCTCTTCGGCGTCGGTGCCGACGAGTTCTCGGCGAAGCTCAACTACCTGGTCACGCAGGCCAGCCGCTTTTTCGAATTCGAGATTCTTTGCGGCGGACTTCATCTGCGTTTCGAGCTCCTTGACCATGCGTAGGAGTTCATCCTTGGGCAGATGCCGCGCATCGCCGTCGTACTCGGCTTTCTCTTCGGCGACTGCGCGGACATGGTCCGTTATGTCCTTGATCTGCTTCACTATGCTCAGTGCTTCGATGCCGTGTTCGGTGTTGTAATCGAGCTGAATCTTGCGCCGCCGGTAGGTCTCATCGATCGCTGTCTGCATGCTCGCCGTGACTTTGTCGGCATACATGATGACTCGTCCCTCAACGTGGCGAGCGGCGCGCCCGATGGTCTGGATAAGGGAGCGATTCGAGCGCAGGTAGCCTTCCTTGTCCGCGTCGAGAATCAACACTCGGGACACCTCGGGGAGGTCGAGGCCTTCGCGCAGGAGATTGATACCCACGACAACGTCGTACACGCCAAGGCGCAGGTCGCGCAGGATCTCCACCCGGTCGAGGGTCTGAACTTCGGCGTGGAGGTAGTGCGTCTTGATGCCCATCTCCAGGAGGTAATCGGCCAGATCTTCGGCCATCTTCTTGGTAAGGGTGGTGACGAGGGAGCGCTGACCTTTGTCGGCGACGGAGCGAATCTCGTGCATGAGGTCGTCGACCTGGTTCTTCGTGGGACGCACTTCGATCTCTGGGTCCAGCAGGCCGGTGGGGCGGATGACTTGCTCCACCACCTGGCTTGAGCGCTGGATCTCGTAGTCGGCAGGCGTGGCGCTGACAAAGACCGCCTGGTTGATGTGCTTGTCGAACTCCTCGAAGGTGAGCGGGCGGTTATCCATGGCGCTGGGCAGGCGAAAGCCAAACTCGACCAGCGTCTCCTTGCGAGCGCGGTCGCCGAAGAACTGGCCCTGCACCTGGGGCAGCGTCATGTGCGACTCGTCGACGAAGATCAGCCAATCCTCGGGGAAGTAGTCCAGAAGGCACCACGGGGTGGAGCCAGGTTCTCTGGCCTGGAGGTGGCGCGAGTAGTTCTCGACGCCGGCGCAGTAGCCGGTCTCGCGCATCGATTCGATGTCGTAGTGGGTGCGCTCTTCGAGCCGCGCCGCTTCGAGGATTTTGCCCTGGCTGTTAAACACGGCGAGCTGCTCGGCGAGTTCCTTTTCGATGCCCGCGATGGCGCCGAACATGCGGTCCTCGGTGGTGACGAAGTGCTTGGCCGGGAAGATATCGATCTCGGTCTTCTCGGAGACGATTTCGCCGGTCAGCGGGTCAAGTTCGACGATTCGCTCAACGTCGTCTCCGAAGAAGTCGATGCGCACGGCGAGTTCGTCGTAGCTCGGGAGTACCGTGAGGGAATCCCCGCGCAACCGGAAGCGGCCTCGGACGACGTTCATGTCGTTGCGTTCGTACTGCATTGCGACCAACCGGCGGACAGCATCGCTGCGTTTGAGCGGCTCCCCGACCTTAAAGCTGAGCACAAACTCCTGGTACTGATCGGGCTCGCCGAGGCCGTAGATGCAGCTGACGCTGGCCACGATCACCGCGTCGCGGCGGGTGAAGAGCGAGCGCGTAGCGGCATGGCGCAGCTTGTCGATCTCCTCGTTGATGTCCGCATCCTTGGCGATGTAGGTGTCAGTGCGCGGGATGTAGGCCTCGGGCTGGTAGTAGTCGTAGTAGCTGACGAAGTATTCGACGGCGTTCTCGGGGAAAAACTCCTTCAACTCCGAGGCTAGCTGCGCTGCGAGGGTCTTATTGTGGGCGAGGATGAGGGCGGGGCGGCCGGTCTGCTGAATGACGTTGGCCATGGTGAACGTCTTTCCGGAACCGGTTACACCGAGGAGCGTCTGGTAGCGGTCGCCGCGATTGACGCCCTCGACGAGCTTCGCGATCGCCTCCGGCTGATCGCCGGTAGGCACGTAATCCGCGACGAGCTTGAAGTTGGCAGGGGTGCGGGCGAGCATGTTCGCGGTCACGCGACCAGTGTAGCAGGACGAGATAATCAGTACATCTGTTCTACGGACAGATCGTGCCCGGACTGGGTGTGCAGCCGGCTATGACCGTCGGGTGCGCGGTCGGGGGCGGCGTTTCGGGGATGATTGGAATCGGCGTCGCGGTCGCCGGCTTGGGGGTGGGAGTTGGCGTAGGGGTAGGCGTGAAGGTCGGGCGAGGCGTCTCGGTGGCGAACTTGGTGGCGGTCGGGCGAGGCGTCTCGGTGGCGAACTTGGTAGCGGTTGCGATCGCGGTCTCGGTGGCGAATTTCGTGGCGGTCGCGGGGGGTGCGTCGGTCGGCTTCACCGGCGGCGTCGCGGTGGCCGCCCCCGGCGCCGGAGTCGCAGTCGCCGGACTTGGACTGGGCGACGCCGCAGCCGCGTCGACCTTCGGGGTTGAGGTCGCAGTGGGAGGCTTCGTGGGCTCAGCGGTCGATGTTTTCGTGGACAAGGGGGCGGGCGTGGGGGTGGGGTCCGACCCTCCGCTATTGATCGCCACAACCCCGGCCACGGTGCCGACTACAGCAACAACCGCGACCGCCACGATTACCAGCCAGGGGACGCCGCCACCGCCGCCAGCAGTGGG
>JBDTTS010000286.1:0-3682 GCA_039930525.1 Actinomycetes bacterium
TAGTCGCGCAACAGGTCGAGCACGAAGGTGAGCAGGCTGTCGAGCTCTGCCGGCATCTGGTCCTTGGTGCAGTAGATGTGTGCGTCGTCCTGCGTCATGCCCCTGACTCGGGTGAGCCCGTGCACGACGCCGGACTTCTCGTAGCGATACACCGAACCGAACTCGAACAGCCGCATCGGCAGGTCGCGGTAGGACCGTCCGCGGGCTTTGTAGATCAAGTTGTGGAACGGGCAGTTCATCGGCTTGAGGTAATAGTTCTGCCCCGGACGCCGGACGTTGCCCTCGTCGTCATACTCGGCGTCGAGATGCATAGGCGGGTACATGCCGTCGGCGTACCACTCCAGGTGGCCGGAGGTTTCAAAGAGTGCCTGCTTGGTGATGTGCGGTGAGTACACGAACTCGTAGCCGGACTCTTCATGGCGAGTGCGCGAGTAGTCCTCCATGACGCGGCGGACGGTGCCCCCCTTGGGGTGGAAGACCGCGAGCCCCGACCCGATCTCGTCAGGGAACGAGAAGAGATCGAGCTCAGCACCGAGGCGTCGATGGTCGCGTCGTTCGGCCTCTTCGAGGAACTTCAGGTACGCCGTCAGCTCGTCCTTGGTGGGCCAGGCGGTTCCGTAGATTCGCTGCAGCTGGGGATTGCTCTCGCTACCCCGCCAGTACGCGGCGGCGGTCCGCATCAGCTTGAACGCGGGGATAAGCCGGGTCGACGGCAGGTGCGGTCCGCGGCAGAGGTCTTGCCACTTGCGCTCGCCGCTCTTGGCGTCGACGTTCTCGTAGATAGTGAGCTCAGCTCCGCCGACCTCCATGACGTCATCGTCGACCGTGCCGCCCTTGAGGCCGATCAACTCGAGCTTGTAGGGCTCGTCGACGAGCTCGGCGCGCGCCTCGTTCTCGGCGACCACGCGACGTCCAAACCGCTGGCCCGACTTGATGATCGCGATCATCCGTTTCTCGAGGCGCTTCAGGTCATCAGGTGTGAACGGCGTCTCGACGTCGAAGTCGTAGTAGAAGCCGTCCTTGATCGGTGGGCCAATGCCGAGCTTGGCGTCGTCGAAGGTGTCTTGCACCGCCTGGGCCAGGACATGGGCGCAGGAGTGCCGGAGAACTGCAAGGCCTTCGTCGGAGTCGATTGTGACCGGCTCGACGACGTCGCCGGCCATCAGTACCTGAGCCAAGTCACGAAGCTCGCCGTTGACGGTGGCAACGACCACCGAACGATCGTCGGCGAACAGGTCGGCCGCCGTGGTGCCCGATTCCACCTGCCGTGGTGCGCCGGCAACGGTGATCGAGAGGTCAGACACGAAAACTCCTAGCGGGGCGTGGTGTGATGCGGTAACGACGGCTACTCGATGCTATCTGTCCCGCCGGCGCTGACACCGACGGAGCGACCGAACTCACGGATCGGTTCCCAAGCGCCGTCCTCCATGTTGCTGAGAACCACCAAGGTCAGTTCGCCGGGCCCTGGCAACACGGCCTCTGAGAGCGAGGGGTAGTGCGACAGCACGGCGCTGACACCCGCGTTCATCCCTTCCTTCCAGTAGCAGTTGATGGCGCTGGTGGCGTCGCTGGAGAACTCAAACCCGAATCCGGTGAAGTGGGTTCCTGCTCCGCGCGGTCGATACGTCTCGTGCGGTGTCAACATGGCCTGGGTCAGAGTCGGAGAGAGGAGCGTCCGATCGCGGAGGGCTCGGTGGAAGGCGATCAGATCGGCTGCCGTCACGTGGGCGCCGCCATCGGGTGAGCCGATCGGCGGGTACGAGAAGATGTTTCGCTTCCAACCAACGACCTGCCCGGAGTCGTCGGTGATGGGGTCAGCCCCCTCAGCAATGTCGGGGGTGACGACATCGGAAGCCGCGAAAACTGCGCGGGTCATGCCGGCCGGCTCGAAGACACGCCGCTGCACGTACTCGCGGTACGACAACCCCGTTGCCTTCTCGATCATCAGGCCCACCAAGACGTAGCTGACGTTGCAGTAACGCGTGCCCGCACCGGGTGCAAAGTTGGGCGGCTTGTTGATGAAATGCGGCAGATGGTCGCTGGTGACGCGGGTCGAGTAGTTCGGCTCGTCGACGAACAGATCCTCGTACCGTTCCCCCGCCTCTTCGTCTGCGTCGTCGGCGATCCCCGAGGTGTGCGTGAGCAGGTGATAGGGCGTCACGAGGTCGGATATCTGGGTGCCGGTGAGCCCGAGGTACTCGGTGACGCTGGTGTCGAGGGCGAACGCCCCGGCGTCCACCTGTTGCAGGGCCGCCACTGCGGTGAAGAGCTTCGTCGTCGATGCCGTGTCGAAGCGGATGTGTGGTGCGCACGGGATGTTCCACGCTCGACTCGCGAGGCCGTATCCCTGCTCAAGGAGCGTCCGGTGCTCTCCGCCTGGTCCGTCGACATCGATTCGGACGACCCCGGAGAAGAGACCGTCATCGGCCCGTTTGCCGAGGTAGGCACTGTAGGCATCGGCGTCGAACATGATCCGACGCTAGCGGCATCATGGGGTGACGACCAGCGATTATCTGCGCGTCACCCGCATCCGCCAGAGGCTGCCGTCGTAGGTCACCGCGTAGATCTCGCCTCTGTCGTCAACCCCGAAGGATGTGGGGCCACCACTGAGGCGTCTGCTCTGGAGCACCCTGCCGGGACCCGATCGGTAGAGCCAGACGCGCTGGGTGATGAAGTCGGCAAAAACATAGGCGCCACCAAGCTGGGAGCGATACCGGTGACCTCGGTAGACGAAGCCGCCAGTGATCGACTCGGCTGCGGGGTGAGGTACAACGGTTTCGGGTCCTATGTACTTGACGGCGCTTCGGCAGCGGCTCGCGTTGTAGGTGCTGCGTCCTTCCTTGCATGACCAGCCCAGGTTGATCCGGCCGGGATGGGGGCCGATCTGGTCGATCTCCTCGTACGCTTCCTGACCGACGTCGCCAATCCAGAGATGGTCAGTGCGGCGGTCGAAGCTGAAGCGCCAGGGATTGCGGAGCCCCATCAGCCAGATCTCACCACGTACCTTCTTGCCGACGAGCGGATTTCCCTTCGGTATGCAGTAACGCTTGCCACCGCAGGAGTGGAAGGGGTTGATACGCAGGATCTTGCCGCGCAGGTCGCGTCGATCTCCCGCGTTCTTCCCGGGGTCGCCCGCTCCGCCACCGTCGCCGGTTCCGATGTAGAGCCGGCCGTCCGGGCCGAACGCGAGCTGTCCTCCGAAGTGGTTGGTCTGCGCCGAGTGCTCGATACGAAGAATGGGGCGCAGCTTGGTGGCTCGGACGTGTTTCGCACCTGCGCTGCGGGCCTTGAGTCTGGCGACGACCAGATCGTGATCAGCCGCGCGGGTATAGGCCACGAACAGCAGTCCGTCTCGCCGGAACTGGGGGCTGAAGGCCACCGACAGGAGACCGCCTTCGCCAGCCGGGTCGATTCGGGGAGCCATTCCCAAGTAGGGCTTCGGGGAGACTGCGCCGTCTCGCACCAGTCGGATCCGACCGGCCTTCTCCACGACGAACAGCCGCTTGCGGCCGTCGGGGGCGGACGTCACCTGCGTGGGCTGGACGAGGCCACCGGTGACCCGGCGCCAGGTCACCGCAATGCTGCCCAGTGGTGGGTGGCTCGCAGCCCGTGCACCGCCTTCGGTGGGAGCTCCGCCGCTGGCGGGGGTGGCCGTCGCCGCCAGGCCGGAGGCAAGGACCAG
>JBDTTS010000287.1:0-3673 GCA_039930525.1 Actinomycetes bacterium
TTGTACACGATGTCGAACTGTCCCTTGGAGAGCTCGGGAATCCCGACCATGCTGTCAACCTCCTGATGTGCGAGTCAGACCTGTCCTTCAGGACGCTCCTCGGTTGTGCCGCCGCTACTTTCTCCCGGGTGTGGCTGGCCCGCAACTCGAGGCGCCCAATTGGCAATTTCGCATTGAGCCAGAGCCACTTCCGCGAACGCGTCACGGGCTTCTGGCCCCCAGGTCGAGACTGTCGCCGGAGGTTGCGCATGTCCTACAGGGCCGGGACGTGCGGGGACCCTTGTGGAAACTTGCTGGACCCCGCCGTGAACCGTTGGGATCGGGGCACAGCAAATCCAGAGGGGCGTGGTCATCGCCTGATTTGGTGCTCCGGCGGTGGTTCGCGCACCCGCTCGCTGTCTTCGGCCGGTTTTGGGCGTGCACGTCCTCCTGCGGCGAGCAGGGGAGATGCACCAAAGCGGTTTACCGCCTCGACCCCCGACTCCTTGCCCGGGCCGTTGTTGCGACCTGGTTATTTGTAGCGATGGTTCTTCTCCGCGTGGCCAGCGGGGCGACTACATTTCTTGCCCCCCATGTTGCGGTGACCGCAAAGGGGTTCGGTCGCGCTTGTTGACGGCGTCTGGTCCGCTGACGGCCTAGTGGCTCGTGTCTTCTCGGGTTCGCGGGCGGGGGTATGTTTCGCCTCTGCCGTTCGCTTGGGACGCTGCTCGGTCTCGGCCGCGTTACGACGGGCGTAGTTGGCTTCTCTCAATGCCCGCTGGGCGTCGCTCTTGCTCACAGAGCCCAGCGTAAACCACTGAGCTCGGTCGCAGGCACCGCGACCTTGGTCCAGTCGCATTAAGACGTCTGGACCTCATTGTCAGCTCACCGCCGTTTGCTGATCCGCAAGAATATTCCCGTGGTGCTTCCCCGCTCGTCGACCATCGGAGCTCGGCTATCGAAGGTCCGAAAGGAAATCGACTTACTGTCGGTGGCCACGTGCGGCACAGAACTCCCACCGCTGAGGGTGCCTTTGCGAGTAACTGAAACCCATTTGTTCGCGTATGAATCGAAGGCGATCAAGCGGCCACCGGAACTGACCGAGACCCCCCTCGCATCCCCGCTGTCGTTGTTGCCTAGCGTTTCTTTGCTCGACACCGAAACCAGCCGGTACGGTCGTCGCGGAGTTTGCCGTTCCTTCGCGTCGAAGACGTATACGTCGACGTCTCGATTCGTGTCACGACGAACTAACTTGTCCTGCGTGGCGAACACGACATACCGATTGGTCGAAGATGCATTTAACTGCCGGTAGGAGTCATCCAGCACGACTAGGGCGAGTCGACCGGCCCCAAATCTTCTTGTCTGGCGGATCGACCACGGCGGTAGCCACTAGCGGTACCCCGGCGAGGATGGCGCAAACTGCTAGCGCGGAAGTAAAGATTCTCCTAGATGACAGTGGCATGGGAGCCCCGTCTGCCTCATGGCCACAACGACCCCCGCACCTCGTCAGGACCAACCTGCTTCAGTTCGGACACTGACAGTGTCCTCGCGGCCCCAGTAGTGGTCAATGACATGACCCGTACACCACTCTGCCGGACGCGACTCACCTCTAGGTGGCGCGGTCCTTGAGAATCTGCTGGCTCGCCAGGCGTCCGGGCGCTCCCGTTACGCAACCGCCGGGGTGTGTGCCCGATCCGCACTGGTAGTAGCCCTTGATGGGGGTGCGGTACTGGCTCCACCCGGGCGCCGGCCGGAAGACGTAGATCTGTGGGAGTAGGTAGTCGCCGGCGTAGATGTTGCCCTCGGAGAGACCGACAACCCGTTCGATGTCGAGCGGCGTGACGACTTCACGGTGCAGCACCAAGTCGCCGAATCCGGGGAAGAACGACTCGATGGTTGCCTGGACGGTGTCGCCGAGGTTGTTCCGCTCGGTGTCCCAGTCGCTGCCTTTGAGGTGGTATGGCGCGTACGAGACGAAGCACGACATGACGTGCTTGCCAGGGGGTGCCATGTCGGGATCGAGAAATGACTGAAAGCTGGTGTCGAGGTAAGGCCGTTTGCTGTACCAGCCGTACTTGGACGCGTCGTAGGCACGTTCAAGGTATTCGATCGAAGGTGCGATGCTGACGAACCCGCGGTACTGATCGGTGCGGTCACCGAGCGCGGGGTACAGCGGGACATCGTCCAAGGCGAAGTTCACCTTGGCGCTGGTCCCGTTGAACTGGAACCGGTCGATGCTCTCCACCAGATCACTGGGCAGCTCGCGCGGGTCTACGAGCTTGGTGAACGTCTGGCGTGGGTCGAGAGCACTGACGACCACGTCAGCGTGAAACTCGGTCCCGTCAGAGAGCACGACGCCGACCGCTTGGCCGTTCTTGGTCAGGACTCGGTCGACGTGGGAGTCGAGACGGATCTCTGCGCCGAGGGACTCAGCGGCTCGGCCCAAAAGCTGGGTGAAGCCGCCGTTGCCGTCTTTGTGGAACGACCAGGAGCCGAGATGACCGTCGTGCTCACCCAGCATCTGCATCAACCAGACCAGGCCCGAGCCGGCTGACATCGGGCCGACCTTGGTGCCCGTCGTGGAGGACGCGGCGAGGTATCCCTTGAGGATCTCACTCTCGAAGTAGTCCCCGAGGAAGTCCGAGACGCTACCTGTGATGATCCGGACTGCGTCATGGATGACCTTCTTCTCGGCCGACCCGAGGTGGCCTAGCAGCCAGGCGACGTCCTTGGCGTCCTGCTCGGTCTTGCCGAAGATGTCGGGTGGCATCCGGTCGGACAAGGGGTGCAGAAGCTGCAGGACGCGTGATAGGTCGTGCTCGTATCGGTCCATGGCGTCGGCGTCCCGTGGTGAGTGCCGCATGATCTCGCGGATGTTCTCGTCGCGGTCGGGCCCGAGCAGCAGGTAGTCACCGTTCTCCATCGGGGCGAACACAGTCGGCATGTAGATCGGGTTGAACCCGTGCCTGACGAGATCGAGCTCGCGGATGACCTCGGGGCGGACCAAACTCATCGCGTAGGAGAACGTCGTGAAACTGAACCCGGGGTAGAGCTCCTCAGTGATGGCAGCACCACCGACGAGGTGACGCTGCTCCAGGATGAGAGTGTTCATCCCTTCTTTGGCGAGGTAGGCGCCATTTACGAGGCCGTTGTGACCGCCTCCAACAACGATCGCGTCATAACGGTGGGCATCGGTCATGAGTTAGAGTCCTTCGCTCGAGATCGACGAGGGGCAGTTGCACCACAATGGCAGGTCGTCGCAATGCGTCGAATGACAGACGATCACGGTCGCGCAGACGGTGGCTCGAATCCGTAGCCGAACTCTGCCGTCATCGGAGCGAAGATGTCGCCGACGCGCTCGGCAGTCGCGGGCGTGTACATGGTCGGATAGCGGGCTTCGCCGGGTCGAAAGCCACCCTTCGCACGAGGTAGTTCGGGTGCGCCCGGCAGGCCGAGGGCAGACCAGATCCCGTCCAGGTCGCGGCCCAGCGACTCGAAGCGACACAGTTGGTCAACGGCGACCTTGCCCTGCAACCGATAGATCCGCGCATTCTTGTGCGCCCAACGAGGCACTTCGTCAGAGTTGACGAAGTCCTCGAACGAGACAGGCGTGGGGTTGTTGCGGATTCGCCAGTAGTAGAGGGATACGACGGCGTCCCACGGGTTTCGTTCGATCGCGAACTTGAAGTAGCTC
>JBDTTS010000288.1:0-3672 GCA_039930525.1 Actinomycetes bacterium
CGCACCAACGACTCGCGAACGACCGTCGGGCTGACACCGAGCGACTCGGCCAGAGCTGCCGGGCGAAGCGGCGACCCGGGTTCGAACGTGCCGGTCAGCACGCCGGCGCGGATCTCCGCGCAGGTGCGATCGGCGAGGGTTCCCGAAGCGCTGTTGTGCCGCACGGTCCGGAGTGTACGAGGGGGCCTCCGGTGAAACGAGAAACATCCGCAGAATATTTTGTCTCTTGCCACGACGGCGACTGATGCCCCGAGGATGGCAACCCCGGTGCTGGTCAGGCCAGGTCGCGCCTTCGAGCGCACGAGCCGGCCCTGCGGCTCTGGCGAGGGCTGGCTGGGAGTCGTCACGACCTGGGGCCGATCGGAACGGATCGAAGTAGACACACCGCATACCGTACGACGTCACCGGCGTCTCGTGGTTCACCCTGCCGCGGTGCGGTCATCGGTGTCGGAATGAGTGTCAGAGGAGTCGGTCAGCTCGACGGCCTGCGGCATGCGAGGGGCAAGGTCGATGGTGTCTGGGGCTGAGACCGCTTCATCGACCACCCTGAGGTCGTGGAACTTGCGGGATGTCACCAGGACGCGGGACTCCAACGATCCGACGGCCTGGTTGTACGCCTTGACGCTGGACTCCAACGAAGAACCAACCTTGGCGAGGTGACCACCGAGGACGCCGAGTCGTTGGTGCAGCTCGCGCCCCGCTGCCAGGACCGCCTGAGCGTTGTCGGCAAGGGCATCTTGTCGCCAGGTGTACGCCACGGTGCGCAGCAGCGCAATCAACGTGTTGGGGGTGGCGATGACCACCTGTTTGCTGAAAGCGTGCTCGAGGAGGGTCGGGTCGCGATCGAGCGCGGCCGAGAGGAAGGGCTCAGCCGGCACGAAGAGCACTACGAACTCAGGGCTCGGTGCCAGGGCCTCCCAGTACTCGCGGTCAGCCAGCTGGTCGACGTGGGTGCGCAGATGACGTGCGTGCGCGTCGGCTCGGGTACTCGCGGTCGTTTCGTCGGCCGCGGCGTTCGCCTCGAGGTAGGCGGCGAAGGGCACCTTGGCGTCGACCACAACATTCTTGCCGCCAGCCAGGTGGACGACCAGGTCGGGCCGCTGTCGGTCATCGCTCACTCCGACGGTCAGCTGCTCGCTGAAGTCACAGTGCTCGACCATCCCGGCGAGTTCAACCACGCGGCGCAGCTGCACCTCGCCCCACCGCCCCCTGGTCTGTGGGGCCCGCAACGCCTGCACCAGGGACGAGGTCTCAGATCGCAACAGCTGCGACGTGTCGTTCATCGCTCGCACCTGCTCTTGGATCTGGCCGTGCGACTGCAGCCGGTAGCGCTCGGTCTCGGCCAGCTGCCGCTCGACGCGGTCAAGAGCCTCGTTGACAGGTCGCAGCAGCTGATCGGAGGAGACGTCGGCGGTCGAGTGCGCACCACGAAGCGGAGCCGGGGCAAGCCGCCACACGAGATAAGCGCCCAGGGCGGTGCCGACGAGCAGGGCCACGAGGGCGAGCAGGAGGGCTGCGGTGGTGTCCATACCCTCAGAGTGCACGGAGGGACTGACAAGTCGCAGATGCACGCGCCGTACGATGGTCGCTCGTGGCACTCACCATCGGAATTGTCGGACTCCCCAACGTCGGCAAGTCGACGCTCTTCAACGCGCTGACCAAGAACAATGTGCTCGCTGCGAATTACCCGTTCGCCACCATCGAGCCCAACGTAGGGGTCGTCGGAGTACCTGATCCGCGCCTCGCCGTGCTGGCCGAGATCTTCGGGTCACAGAAAATCTTGCCCGCCACGGTGTCGTTCGTCGATATCGCAGGAATCGTGCGCGGGGCGTCCGAGGGGCAGGGGCTCGGCAACAAGTTCCTGGCCAACATCCGCGAGGCCGATGCGATCTGCCAGGTGATCCGCGTGTTCGACGACCCCGATGTGGTGCATGTCGACGGCAAGATTTCGCCGAAAGACGACATCGAGACCATCAACACCGAGCTCATTTTGGCCGATCTGCAGACGATCGAGAAGACGTTGCCGCGGCTACAGAAAGAGGCTCGCCTTACCAAGGGTGGAGGAGAAGTCGTTGCCGCCGTTGAGAGGGCCAAAGAGGTCCTGGACGACGGGCAGACTGTGTTCGCAGCCGGCCTCGATCTGGAGCCGCTGCGCGAGCTTTGGCTGCTGACTGCGAAGCCCTTTATCTACGTCTTCAACCTCGACGAGGATGAGTTCGCCAACACCGCCCTTAAAGCGGAGATGCAGGCTCTGGTGTCCCCTGCTGAAGCCGTCTTCCTGGACGCCAAAATCGAGGCCGAGCTCGTCGAGCTCCCCGATGATGAGGCACTCGAGTTGTTGCAGTCGATTGGCCAGGACGAGTCGGGGCTCGATCTGCTCGCGCGGGTTGGATTCGACACCCTCGGGCTGCAGACGTACCTGACGGCCGGGCCCAAGGAATCACGGGCCTGGACGATTCCGAAGGGCGCCACTGCTCCCGAGTCGGCTGGGGTGATTCATACCGACTTCCAACGAGGGTTCATCAAGGCGGAGGTCGTGTCCTTCAACGACCTCGTCGCTGCCGGCTCGATGGCGGATGCCAAGGCGGCCGGCAAGGTCCGCATGGAAGGCAAGGACTACGTAATGTCGGATGGCGACGTGGTGGAGTTCCGCTTCAACGTCTGACGGGGTCAGCTCCAGGGCTCTGACCTGCGCCTTTGCCCCGTCCAAGATCAGGAAGTCCGCATTTAGTCCGCAATGAATCGCGCCAGGTCGCTCGGTCAACGGTGGGAGACGTGCGCCGGGCTCGCTCGCATACGCATGCGGAGTGCTGTCGTTCGCCGGAGTCCGGACGCGTCTGTGCCTGTTTTCGCGCCAGCCTCGCCGCAACCGTTCGCCAGCCTCGAAGCCCCGCGTGAACCTCAGCGCACGACCTCCACCATCGCGAGAACCGCCCAGGCCCCAGCCTCGCGAACCCCCAAGTGGATTACCGGCATATTTGGCATTAGGTGCGGATTCACTCGTGTTGCCAAGGCTCCCAGATCCGATGCGCTTCTCGACAGTTGTGCGACGATGACGATGCTGGCGAATGTCACGTGGAGGAGGGACGATGACCACAGATCCGAGTTCTTCGGTCTCCGACGACGGCGTTAGTGATGGACCAGACACACCCCAAACGGTGGAGTCAGACGAAGGATCGGCTCCCACCGCGACGAGCCCTCCGGATTCCTCGACTGCGTCTGGTCGTGCACGGTTCACTCGCGCAAGCGCTGCATGGATGGCAACCGGTGTTGCGCTCCTGCTGCTGATCCTGCTGATCATCTTCATGGCGCAGAATACGACGAAGATCGAGATCCATTTCCTGGGCTTGGATGGCTCGATCTCCCTGGGGCTGGCCCTCTTGATCGCCGCTGTCGGCGGCGGCGTGCTGGTAGCGATCACAGGGGCCACCCGGGTCACTCAATTGCGGTTAAATGCCCGCAGAACAAGGCGTAAGAAGGTTGGTCCCTGAGCATCCCTCGACCGGGATCGTGATAGGGGAAGCGGACTTCATGCGCACTCTCGCCGTACGACCTGATCTAGTCCGCGCCGAAGTGCCGATCAGGGGCGGTCGGCGGTCGGGCCTGCGTTGACGCGTTGGAGACGAGGTTTGGGTGGTACCGGACCCATGGCCTGTCATCGGCCGAAGTCGA
>JBDTTS010000289.1:0-3670 GCA_039930525.1 Actinomycetes bacterium
GCCTCGGCCTCGGCTAGATTGGCCACCGCGGCGACGGCGAGGTCGCTCTTGGTGGGCCAGCGTCGGTAGATCGCCGGTCGCGTCGTGCCGGCCTCGAACGCCACCGCCGCAACGGACAGAGCAGCGAAGCCGGATGCGGCCAGCTGCCGCCGGGTGGCCGCCAGGACAGAGTGATCGATCCCGGCATCGCGCGGGCGCCCCGCCGGACGCGTCGTACCCCCGGCGTCCGACACCTGTGTCACCGGCTGCCCTGATTTCGATCCACCCATGTATTGCAATTTAGCAGCATCCCCTCTAGCGTGGATCCATCCGATACATAAGCGTAACGAAATAGGAGGTTCTGGTGAGCGCCACTGTCGACGTTCTCGGTCAGCCGAAGCAGGTCCTCATGGTCGTGTCCAACCCCGCCGTCTCCGAGCAGACCGGCTGGCCCATCGGGTTCTGGTGGGCCGAGCTCACCCACCCCTACTGGGTCTTCACCGAGGCCGGACACCAGGTGACCATCGCCAGCCCCGACGGTGGAGCGCTTCAGGCGGACGGCTTCTCCGACCCGCAGCCCGAGTCCGGGTGCTCGGCCAGCAACCTGATCAGCCTGGGGTTCACCCAGAGCCCCGCGCATGCCGCGCTCGTGGAGAAGACGCCGTCGCTGGCGTCGCTGGCGTCGCTGGAGATGGACTCCTTCGACGCGCGCTTCCTCGTCGGCGGCCAGCGCATCCAGCCGTTCTGGATCGAGGACGAGGCGCGCAAGCCCAAGGACACCACCTTCATCACACAGAGCCTCTTTCGTGCGCACGCCTTGCGTGACGGCAACCTGATCACCGGCCAGCAGCAGTTCTCCGGCTCGGCGGCCGCAGGGCTCGTGGTCGAGGCGCTCGGGCGATGAGCGCAGTCACCATCGTGGGTGCAGGGAGCGTGGGACGGGCGCTCGCATCAGGGTTCGGCGCCGCCGGGCACGACGTCCGGCTCGCGGTCCGGACCCCTCGCGAAGGCCTGCCGGCTCCATCGGTTTCGGTCGCCGGCGCTGCCGATGCCGCCGACATCGTGGTGCTCGCGGTGCCGTACCTGGCAGTGGTCGACGTGCTGGGCGAGCTGGCGCCGCCGCCGGGCCAGATCGTCGTCGACGCGACCAACCCGTTCGGTCGGCCGCTTCCAGACGGTCATCGCTCGACGGCGTCCCTGGTCGCCGCGACGGTGCCGCACTGCCGCGTCGTCAAGGCCTTCAACGTCGTCGGCGCCGAGCACATGGCAGACCCCCGCCTGGCAGGCGGCGGGAGAGTCCTGATGCCGGTGGCCTCCGACGATGACGATGCCCGGTCGGCGGTGTCCGCGCTCGCCCGCTCGGTCGGTTTCGACGTGGTCGAGGTGGCTGGTCTGGACAACGCCGAGATCATGGAGTGGGCGGCGCGCTACTGGGGGATGCTCGCCTCCGCCGGCGGGCGCGGACGCCAGTTCGCCCTCGCCGCGCTGCCACCGGAGCCGGCGTGAGTCCTCGCGTTCAACGCCTGACGTTCCTGCGGCCAGTGCGCCTTCGCGACCCGGCCGAGCCACACCGCACGTCCACCACGCTGGAGCTCCTGTTCGACCTGTGCTTCGTGGTCGCGGTGGCCGCGATCGCAGCCGAGCTGGACCACGCCCTTGTCGACGATCACGCGATCTCTGGGGCGGTCACCTACGTCGTGATCTTCGTGCCGCTGTGGTGGGCGTGGATGTCGTACACCTGGCACGCGACCGCCTTCGACAACGACGACACCGCGTGGCGACTGCTCAGCCTGGGCCAGATGGCCGGTGTGCTGGCGTTTGCCGCCGCGATTCCGGCGGCAGCCGACGGCCACTACTGGCCGATCACCGTGGCGTATGCCTGGATGAGGGTAGCCCTGATCGTGTCGTGGCTGCGAGCATCTCGGGCCTGCGCCGAGGCAGCCGCGTTCGCATGTCGCTACGCGACCGGGATCACCCTGGCACTCGTGTTGTGGGTTGCCGGTGCTGCCCTGCCGTCACCACTTCGTTGGTTCGCGTGGGGCGCTGCGATGGCCGTCGAGCTCGCCACTCCGCCGAGCGCGGTCTCGCTTGTCACTGGCCGGATCTTTCACCCTGGGCACATCGCCGAGCGCTACGGACTGTTCACCATCATCGTTCTCGGTGAGTGCATCCTCGCGGTGAGCGTGGCGATTCGCAATGCCATCGAAGTCGGCACGCTCGACCTCACGGTGCTCACCGTGAGCGGCTCTGCACTGCTGATCACCTTCGCGTTGTGGTGGCTCTACTTCGACACGTTGGGGCGTGAAGGGCTGGAGCGAAACCGGCGCGCGGCGTTCGTCTGGGGCTACGGGCACTACGTCATCTACGCCTCCATTGCCGCCATCGGCGCCGGTGTGCAAGCGCAGGTCGAGCTGGCCGGCAAGTCCGGTGACGCGACGGTGTCGGCAGTCATGGTGGCCCTACCCGTCGTCTTGGCACTGGTCGCCCTTGCGGTCCTGCAGCGGGTCGCCAACTCGCGCAGCGACGACGCCCGCTCCCTGGTCGGCGCGGCAGTCCTGTGTTCGGTGGTGGCAGCAGTGGGACAGGTGACGCCAACGGGTCTGGTGGACCTGCTCGTCGCCGCGGTACTGGTAGGGGCCGTCGTGGTCGAGCTCGTGAAGGGGACGCCGATGAGCGCCTCGCCTGGCGCCGCCGCCTAAGCGCCGCGTCGATGCCCGACGATACGATGTCGCACTGCCAATGCCCGTGATCGGACGGTTGTATGGACGCCCGACCAGGAAGGGCCATCATCTGGGATGGGCGCACGCGGACTCAACGACAGCCCGGGCCCGCCGGTCCGAGGTCACATGGTTACCCGCGGCATCATTGCGCCGGCAGGTGCCACCGGCACTGTGAAGAAAGTGTTGCCCAACCTCTTGGACAACAGCCGCTGGAGACGTACTCTCGGCGCACGGGGAGCTCTCGGCGCACGGGAGCTCTCGGCGAACGGGAGGAACAGCATGCCACTGGATGTCTCGGCCAGTCCCAGGCGTGGGACGGATGCCCGCGAGCCTCAAAGTATCCGACCGCTGCTAATCCTTCTGGTGCTGTTCGTGATTGTCTTTGGCGCCATCTACGGCCCACTCTTCCTGGCTTCCGCACAGACAAAGAACGATGTGCGGCGCCTGGTCCAGAAGCAGTGCGGGCTCAGTAGCACCTCTATCAAAGGCGAAGCCTTCACTGATTCAGAGGCCAAGCTCACCTATGCGGACAGCACCGGCGCGCACACCGCGATCGTTGACATCGGCTCGCGCCGGAACTACTTCCTGGCTACCTGCGGCCGCTGACCCCCTCTCCGTCAGCATGGCGTACGGCATGAGGCCGTCGGGTTGCCCCGTTGTCGTATCCTCGCCGACGGCCTGCTCTCGGTGGTGCCTCGGCGCGACATCGTCGAACCCGGCAGTCACGAAGCGCGCCGAGTCCGGCCATGACGACCAGGGGTGGACATGGCCTGAGTGGAGACCTGGCGACCTGGCGACATCACGACCTCCGGTCCCCCCCAAACCGGGAAAATGAGAATTCATCAGTCGTTGACTTAACTCGCTCCTTCGCGCTAGCATCAGCGCTATGCGCGCCATGATTGTCAAAGAGTTCCGTGAGCTTCGCCGTGACCGGCGCACCCTCGGCATGCTGATCGGGATGCCATTGCTGC
>JBDTTS010000290.1:0-3642 GCA_039930525.1 Actinomycetes bacterium
GCATGACCCTGAACGTTGGACCCACCGTCAGCGGTTGAGTCGTGCGGGATCGGGGTGAGGTTAGCGGCAAAGTTTCCGACCGGGGGAGCCGCGGAAGCGGTGGCGGCGGACATGAGCACTGCGGCGGGCGCCGCGAGTAAGAGAATAAGCTTCTTGTGCATGGTGACCTTCCAGATGGCTGGGTGCTCACCGGATGTGAGCACTCGGTCCTCGATGCGGACGTCCGGTCATTGATCCCAGACGTCCCATTCAATCTTGCTGGATTGGTACCCAAAGATCGAAAGGGCAAACGCTCCCATGGCTAATCCGCCACCCAGCTGATCGGACGAGAGCTTAGAAACGCCACGTAGCCCTGAAGGTGGCGCGCTCACCGCGAATGAGCAGGTGGCCCCGGTTTCGTTCAATGTTCACCTGACGTTCCCTGGACTGGTCGCTTACCGTAACGACGGCGCTACACGCTGGCCGGTATGACGACCCTGGATCCGCGGATCGCGTCGCGGAGGCCGCAGCCAGCCCCGACGTTCGGTGTCAGATTCTGGCGCGAGGCCCTCGCCGAGCCAGCGATCCACGGAGTCGGCCCCTACGGACCGCTCGGTCAGCCGGATATCTACGGTCTCCGCCTGCCGGCGGGATTCCGCGCGCGCCTGATCGGCCGCACTTCGCGAACGGTGGCCGGCACCGACTACACGTGGCACCCCGAGCCCGACGACGCGGCGACGTTTCGCATGCGCGACGGCGGGTGGGCGTACGTCAGCAACTCCGACGTGCCCGGTGACCAGGGTGGCGCAGGGGCGATCCGCTTCAACGCCGATGGCCAGATCGTCGACGCCTACCGCGTCCTCGACGGCACGACGGACAACCGGGCGGGCGGTGCGACGCCGTGGGGAACCTGGCTCTCGGCTGAGGGCTTCGCTCAGGGCCGCGTGTGGGAGTGCGACCCGGCCAAGCCGGGGCGGGGTCAGGTGCGACCGTTCCTTGGCGCTTTCGCCCATGGCCGGTTGGCCGTCGACCCCCGGTCGGGCTGGGTCTACCTCACCGAGGACGCGGCCGACGGCAGGGTGTACCGCTTTCGCCCCGATGCTTACGGTGACCTGTCGATCGGCACTCTGGACGCGGCGAAGGTGCGTCGCAGCGGACACGTCGACTGGGTCGAGGTGTCGACCAAGCACCCTGAGCGCAGCCCCCGGACGACCGGGTTCGCCCGGGTCGCCGACTGCTGGTTCGGCGACGGTCAACTGTTTCTGACCACCGACGCAGCCCAGCGCGTCTGGGTGATCGATGTGGCGTCCAACAGCGTCGAGCAGGTCTACGACGCTGACGCGATCGGCGTCGATGCGCCGTTCCACTACGCGGTGGCGGTCACCGTGCACGAGCGGTCCGGCGACATTTACACCACCGAGGTGGGCGCCGACCCGCAGCTGGTGCTGCTCGCGGACGCCAGGCGCCGCCGCATCGCGGCGCCGTTTCTGCAGCTGGCCGGGCATAGCGGCAGCGAGGTGGTGGGGGCGGTGTTCAGCCCGGACGGGACGCGGCTGTTCGTCAGTTCAAAATGTGGCCTGGACGCCGAGGGCCTCACGTTCGATGTGACGGGGCCATTCCGCCGCCAGCGTTGACTGGGGATTGGACGAAATCCCGCGAACGGTCCGGCATTGGCGGTGAACGGGGTATCACCGGAGGTGGTGGATCTCTCGCCAGTGGCGGGGCTGGGCGGCAGTCCGCCCGCTGTGCTTTTCAGCTGCAACGGGCGGATGCTCTATGCCCCTGATATCGACCCTCGGGTGGTGGACCTTGAGCGCCGGATGCGTCCTGACCGGCCGTTCACCTTCGCGGCGAGTCAGCGGGGTGCCGCCAGGCGTACCCTGATCGAGTGAGAGCGCGCAGAGTGGTGATCGGTGGGGCTACTGCCGTGCTCGCGCTGCTGGCGCTCACCGCGATGCATGGGCTACCTGCGATGGGAATGGCGATGCCCGCGGGCGGTGTCGGTTCCGGCCACGCCGTCGCCGTGGACGCCTCCGCGGCTGCGCACCACTCAACCGCTGGGTCAACCGCTGGGGCCACCGGCGCGGCCGGCGTCGCAGCCCCACACGCCACAGCTGCCGCGCATGACGCGGGCGGCGTTCCGTTGCATGGCCACTCGTTCGTGCACCTGTGTCTCGCGGTCTTGGTGGCGGCTTTGGCCCTTGCCTTGGCCCGCTGGCTGCGTCCACGAGGTTGGGCAGCCGCTCGGCGGGTGCGGGCGGAGCTGGCGCAACGGCCGCTCTTCGCGCTCGACATCAGTCCGCCGAACCGCCTTGCCCTCTGCGTGGTGCGTTGCTGATCGGTCGCCAGCCCCAAGGGGCGCGACGACCCGTATCACCCACCCACTTGTAAGAGGAGAACACTCATGAGTACCCGAAAATTGGCGCGTGTGGTCGGCCCGGTGGCCGCTGCTGCGTTGCTCGTTCTAGCCGGTTGCGGCGCGGACGACAGCACCAGCTCGGCTTCCAGCGCCGACCACAACGACGCGGACGTGACGTTTGCGCAAGACATGATTCCGCACCACCAGCAGGCATTGGTGATGGCCGACGTAGCAATCGAAGGAGCCAGCACCGAAGAGTTGCAGCAGCTCGCCGAACGCATTCAAGATGCGCAGGCGCCGGAGATTGAGGCGATGACCGGTTGGCTCGAGTCGTGGGACGAAGAGGTTCCCGACCTCGACGCCATGGGCCACATGATGATGGGCCACGGCGACGACGATGACGACAACGACATGCCCGGCATGATGGACGCCGACCAGATGCAGCAGATGAGCTCGATGGCGGGCGACGGTCTGGGATTCGACCGCATGTGGGTGCTGATGATGATCGAGCACCACGAAGGCGCGATCGAGATGGCGCAGGACGAGAAGGTCGACGGTCAGTCGGCGGACGCCATCGCGCTCGCTGACGCGATCGTCACCGCGCAGAAAGCGGAGATCGACGAGATGCAGCAGATGCTCGACGACTGGCAGAACTGACACCGGTCCGACAACGTGTGGGTTGGTGGCGGCTATAGCGACCACCAACCCACTCGTTGCGGCGCTCCATGTGGTGAGGTGGGGGGCACCGCCGCCGCTCGCCGCCACCGCTGCCACGACCACCTCCACCACCGCCACTGCCATCGCTGCCCACCGCCGAAGGGTCACCATGACCGACCTGCACTACCTCACCGCTGCTGACGCGCTCGCGAAGTTCCGCAGCCGCGAGCTGTCCCCCGTCGAGCTCATGGAGGCCACGATCGCTCGCGCTGAAGCGATCGAGCCGGACGTCAACGCGTTCTGCTTCACCTACTACGACCGCGCCCTCGAGCAGGCCAAGGCCGCCGAAGCGGTCTACGCGCGCAACCCGGACGACGCGCGTCCGCTCGAAGGATTGCCGGTCGGTCTCAAGGACGAAGTCGAGATCGAGGGCGAGCCGGCCACCATGGCGTCGATGGCGTTCAAGGACGAGCTCGCCACCGAGACGACCCCCGTCGCCGAGCGGATCCTGGACGCCGGCGGCATCATCCACGCGCGCACGACGACGCCCGAGTTCAGCTGCGCCGGCTACACGCACTCGACGATCTATGGCGTCACCCGCAACCCGTGGAACCTGCACTACGCCGTCGGCGGCAGCAGCGGCGGGT
>JBDTTS010000291.1:0-3633 GCA_039930525.1 Actinomycetes bacterium
ACGCCTCGTAGTCGGCTAGCGCGCTTCGATACGCAATCGCTGCGATGTAGATCGATACGAAGGTGACGATCGCCAGTATTGCTACCAGTGAGACCAATGCTCGGCTTCGTACCGCAGCGCGGTACTCGTGGCGGGCAAGTGTCATGACGCGGGATCGTGGACTACTCATTGACGCTGCTCCTCGAGTAGTCGTGCCTGTTGACCAGGAGGGCAGTGAGTGCCCCAAGTATGAGAACGAGGCCGCCGATGGGTAGCACCCGCCAAGCGGTTGCTGAGCCTGGCTCTGGGATTCCGATCTCGAGAACCCGGGTGCTGGCCTCTTTGTACTGTTCGCTGACTGAAATCGGCCGCCCCGTTGCTGTGATATCGAAGAAGGTCTGACTGGTGCTCACCGGGTCGGTGATGGGGTTGAGCGACGCCGTTGGGCGTAGCCCGGACGTGAACTGAGGAACAGCGAAAGTAAGGACGAGCCAGACCCCAAGCGCCAACAGCAGGCCCATTGAACGGCGCCGAGTCAGTAGTACGGTGACCATCCCGATAAGAGCAAACGCTGTGAGGTAGAGCAGCGAGATGACGTAGAAGAGCACAAGTCGGGCGAAGTCCGGTGCCGACAACACGGCGCCATTGACGATGAGCAGCGATGCCACGCTGACGAGCAGACTTGCAGCCATGATGACGGTCAGCACGGTGAAGGCACCAAGCATCTTCCCTGTCACGTAGCTCCGCCTGGATACCTGGCGCGAGAAGATCAATCGGCCGATGCCACTGGACTGATCGTCAGCCATGCTGAGATGACCTAGCACGAGCGCCATCAGCGCTCCGATCAACGGGATGTAGATCACCATGTTCGACAGCAAGGCAAGGGTGGGTTTGGTGTCGAACGGATTTGGTGGAGCAGGCGTGCCCGTTGTCGCGAGTAAGGCGACTGCTTCGTCATAGACCTTGATGATGGTGCGGTGACTGATCCAACCGATCACGCCGGCAAGCGCAGTCATGACCAGCAAAGTCACCAAGAGCGCGAGAAAGGTGCGCTGACGCCGCAGCGAGAGAACGAGCTGCGCGGCGATGGCGCGCGTCATGAGGGGCGTCCTTCCATGCGGTCGTAGATGTCCTCCAGTGAGGCCTCGTCGGGAAAGCGCTCCGTCGTCTTCGCCATGGAGTCCTTGTAGATCAACTCTCCGTGGTTCAAGACTCCGATGGTCGTACACACTCGTGAAACTTCGCTGAGCAAGTGGGTGTTCATGAAGACAGTCATGCCGAGCTCGCTGTTCAGCCGAAGGATCGTCTGGCGGAGCTGTCGCACCCCGGTTGGATCTAGGCCAGATGTGGGCTCATCCAGAAACAGAACTCGCGGGCGGTGGACAATGGCTTGGGCGATTCCGATGCGCTGCCGCATCCCGGTGGAGAATGTGCTCATCCGGCGAGGGCCAAGCTCAGAACTCTCGAGGTAATCCAAGGTGTCGGCGGCAGCCTTGCGGGGGTCGGAAACCCCAGAGAGTTTCGCGAAGAACTCCAAGTTCTCCGAGGCCGTCATGTGGTCGTAAAGACGCACGTCCGAGGGTAGGTACCCGATGACCTCAGTGACCTTGCTTCGATCGGCAACCACATCGTGCCCGCACACCCGAGCGTTCCCTGAGGACGGCACGAGGAGTGTGGTGAGGATGTTGATGGCGGTGGTCTTGCCAGCTCCGTTGTGCCCTAAGAACCCGAAGATCTCACCATGCTCGATCGTTAGGTCGATCTCGCGAAGCACCTGAGCAGAGCCGTATCGATGACTCACTCCTTGCATCTCGACGGCGGGCTCTGGCATCGGTTCCATCCTTCGGTAGGCGACGGACTGCTTCCTGCGTTGGTCCGGCGCCGACGTTAGGTGGTGGTTGCTGAGTGGTTGCTGAGAACCGAAGGGGGCGTATCGGGCGATCCTCAGCGCGTTCTCAGGTACGCCTGTGCACACTGCTAGGAAGTGCGGGAGTCAGAGTTGAGATGAGAGGGGATTCAGGTTGCGCGTGCTGGTGGTCGATGACGAGGTTCGGCTCGCTGAGACTGTTCAACGTGGTCTCGCGGCCGAAGGGTTCGTCGTCGATGTCGTCCATGACGGCGAAGAAGCGCTTTGGGCCGGCACCGAGAATGCCTACGACGTGATCGTCTTGGATCTGATGCTTCCCAAGCTCAACGGCTATCGAGTCGTTGAGCAGTTACGCGCCAGGGGGATCTGGACGCCGGTCCTCATGCTGACCGCTAAGGACGGGGAGTACGACCAAGCAGACGCACTGGATCTAGGTGCTGATGACTACCTGACCAAACCTTTCAGCTTCGTCGTGTTGGTGGCCCGGCTACGAGCGCTGTTACGACGGGGGGCACCTGAACGCCCGGCAGTACTCTCAGCCGGTGACCTGACGCTCGATCCGGTAAGTCATGCGGTGGCACGCGGTGACGTGCCTATCGTGCTGACACCTCGGGAGTTCGGCTTGCTTGAGTACCTCCTCAGACACAAGGGTGAGGTGGTCACCAAGTCGGAGATCTTGGACAACGTCTGGGACTCCGCCTACGACGGACCCGCCAATGTGGTCGAGGTCTACATCGGGTATTTACGGCGAAAGCTCGACACACCCTTCGACCGTAAGTCCATCCAGACCTTGCGGGGTTTCGGATACCGGATCGAGGACAAGGGCTAAGCCTGCGCGTTGTGCGTCGGTAGCGTCACCACGACACTGGCGCCTCCGAGGTCGCTTGATCCCACCGTGAGCGTCCCACCGTGAGCGCGCGCGATCTCGTTGACAATTGCTAAGCCCAGGCCGGCTCCCCCTTGGGACCGGCTGCGATGCTCCTCCAGCCGGACAAACCGTTCCGTGACCCGGTCCCGATCCTCCTCGGGGATGCCAGGCCCGTCATCCTCGACGGACAACACGACCGAGCCCGCGGTAGTTCTGAGTGTGATCTGGATGGTGGCGAGCGCGTAGCTTGCGGC
This sequence comes from Actinomycetes bacterium, assembly GCA_039930525.1. Classification (GTDB taxonomy): domain Bacteria; phylum Actinomycetota; class Actinomycetes; order JAHEKZ01; family JAHEKZ01; genus JAHEKZ01. Next base: position 2,969 of record JBDTTS010000291.1, read on the forward strand.
ATTGTCGGTCAAGTTCCTGAGCGCCTCAGCCAACCGATCTGGATCGCCAAGGACACGTGTCGGCGGGACATCGACGTCCACGCGGAGAGTGGTCTGTGATCTTAGGCGTCGCGCTTCACCAGCCACCAAATCATCAAGGTCGACGTCCACGCGGCGAAGGATGAGCGCATTTTCATCCGCTTTCGCCAGGAGGAGTAGTTGGGACACCAGCGCTGTCATGCGGTCAACTTCGTCGCTCATCACCAGGCTTGCGTCATCCCATGAACCGGGTTGGTTGGTGCGGCCCGCCACATCCAGTGATGCTCGTAGGGACGCAAGTGGGCTGCGCAGCTCGTGGCTTGCGTCCGCGATGAAACGTCTCTGGGTGGTCGCTGAACTCTCCAGGCGGTCGAGCATCTCGTTCATGGTTACCGCTAAACGCGCCACCTCGTCCTCAGCTTTCGGAACGGGGACTCGCTGATGCAGGTCCGTGGCTTCGATTGTCTCTACCCGCGAGCGCATTCGATCCACGGCGGCGAGCGAGCGCCCAACGGCGAACCAGGTGGCCAGCCCCACCGCGAGGAGCAGGAATGGCGACCCCACCGCGAGCAGAGCCGCAACAGTGCGGTACGTCGATGAGACGTCGGACAGTGACTGGGCTGTCACCACCGTGACAGGTCCCACAT
>JBDTTS010000292.1:0-3617 GCA_039930525.1 Actinomycetes bacterium
AAATCCGAGGCCGACGGTGAAAGTCCGGATGAGAGGCGCGTGCAACCGGTCAGCTGACCGGTGCTGGTCCCGATTCGAGGGCATGGTGGGTGTATTCCCACGAGTTGCCCGTCGGTTGGTACCCGCCGCAGCCTGTCGCTGTGCCCCGGAGCCCGATGGTCGAGGAGGCGGGCATGGTCAGCGCTGCAGAGTACGAGGCGATGACGCGTGCTCTCGCGATCGCCTCCGAATCTGACCGGGCTACGCACCCGAACCCACGAGTTGGCGCCGTCTTGATTGACCCCGATGGCCAGGTTGTCGGCACAGGCCTTCATCGCGGTCCTGGGCAGGCGCATGCCGAGGCTGCCGCCATCGCTGCGGCCGGGCCGGCCGCCCGAGGGGCGACGGCGGTTGTCACGCTCGAACCATGCAGCCATTTCGGCAGAACGGGGCCTTGCACCGACGCGCTGGTTGCGGCCGGCGTGGACCGGGTGGTTTTCGCACAGAGCGATCCCAACCCCTTGGCAGCCGGAGGCGCCGCGGTTCTGCGCGCCAACGGAATCGATGTCGAGGGTGACGTTCTCGCTGACGAAGCCCGAAAGCTAAATCCGATCTGGTCCTACGCGATGGAGCGGCGCCGGCCACTGGTCACCTGGAAGTTCGCCGCCACCGTCGACGGTCGCGTGGCTGCCGCCGATGGAACAAGCAGGTGGATCAGCGGTGACCACTCGCGGGCTGAGGTGCACACGCTGCGTGGATCAGCCGATGCGGTGCTGGTGGGAACGGGAACCGTCCTTGCCGACGACCCCCAACTAACGGCCCGTCGCGCCGACGGTTCGCTGATGCCGAATCAACCACTGCGAGTGGTGGTCGGCCGGCGTGACCTACCAACGGCGGCGCACGTTCTGGATCGCTCGGCCCCAACACTCGTCTGGGCGAACGCAGAACTGTCGGCCCTGCTCGACGAGCTCTTCGCACGCGACGTCCACGATGCCCTCCTGGAGGGCGGCCCAACATTGGCGGCGGCGTTCCTTCGGGCCGACCTGGTTGATCGCGTGGTCGCCTATGTGGGCCCCAAGGTGCTCGGCTCCGGGCCTACCGTCGTCGGCTCGCTCGGCACGCACACGATGAGCCAGGCACGTCCCCTCCACTTCGACGACGTCCGGCGTAGTGGCGACGACATCAGATGGACGGGGCGATTCCACCTGGATGCTCCCGCACTGGGTGTGCCTGCCGTTGACCAAGCACCCGAAGCCGCTAGAGAAGAGAGTCACCGATGTTTACCGGAATAGTTGAAGAGCTCGGACGCGTCATTGAGCTCGATCGGCGCGAAGCTTCGGCGACTCTTCGACTCCGAGGTCCCCTTGTTACCTCCGATGCCCGCCTCGGCGACTCGATTGCCGTCAACGGTGTCTGCCTGACGGTGACCGACGTTGGCGGTGGCGAGTTCACAGCCGATGTGATGGACGAGACGTTGCAGCGAACGAGCCTGGGGACGCTGGAGCCTGGCTCTGCTGTGAACCTCGAGCGACCGCTGACCCTGGCCAGCCGGTTGGGTGGACATCTTGTGCAAGGGCACGTTGACGCCACGACCACGGTCACGGAACGCACACCGGGAGACAACTGGGAGATCGTCCGATTCACCCTGCCTGCTGAAGTGGCGCGGTACGTGGTCGAGAAGGGATCGGTCACACTCGACGGTGTGTCGCTCACGGTCGCGGCCGTGAGCGAGGAATCGTTCAGCGTCAGCTTGATCCCCACGACGCTCGAACTGACGACTCTCGGTAGCAAACGGCCGGGGGAGCTGGTCAACCTCGAAGTTGACGTGATTGCGAAGTATGTGGAACGAATGCTGCCAGGAGGTCACTCATGACGGACGACATCACGACACCGGCGTCGACTCAGGCCGCCGTTGCCCTTGACGACATCAGCCGGGCCATCGACGACATCGCTGCCGGACGTGCCGTCGTCGTGGTTGACGACGAAGATCGTGAGAACGAGGGTGACCTGATCTTTGCCGCGCAGCGCGCCACCACCGAGCTCGCCGGGTTCATGATTCGCCACACCTCCGGAGTCATCTGCGTCGCCATGACCGGTTCGCACCTTGACCGGCTCTCGTTGCCGCCGATGACCATGGTCAACGAAGACCGCAAGGGCACTGCGTACGCGGTCAGTGTTGATGCCCGCGACGGCATCTCTACTGGAATTTCGGCGGCCGACCGAGCCCACACCATCCGGGTGCTCGCTGACACGGCGACCGAGCCCAACGAGGTCACGCGGCCCGGCCACGTGTTCCCGCTGCGTGCCACGGTGGGGGGAGTACTTCGCCGGCCGGGGCACACCGAGGCGGCCGTTGATCTGGCCCGACTCGCTGGGCTCACGCCGGCCGGAGCGATCTGCGAGATCGTGCACGATGACGGCTCGTTGATGCGGGCTGCTCAACTTCGGCAGTTCGCCGACGAGCATGGCCTGACCATGATTTCGATCGCCGACCTCATCGCCCACGTGCGACGTACCGAGCGACAGGTCGAGCGGGTCGCTGAGACCATGCTGCCGACCCGCTATGGAGACTTCATCGCCTTCGGCTACCGCGATTCGATCACTGCGACCGATCACGTCGCCTTGGTGCATGGCGAGATCGGCGATGGCACCAATGTCCTGGTGCGAGTGCACTCGGAGTGCCTGACCGGCGATGTCCTGGGTTCGACACGCTGCGACTGTGGCGACCAGTTGGCGACGGCCATGCAACGGGTGGTTGACGAGGGGCGCGGTGTCGTCCTCTATGTCCGCGGGCACGAAGGCAGGGGGATCGGACTTATGCACAAGTTGCGCGCCTACCAGCTGCAAGACGCCGGGGCCGACACGGTGCAGGCCAACCTCGAGTTGGGCCTACCTGCCGACGCGCGCGACTACGGCACCGGAGCGCAGATCCTCGCCGATCTTGGTGTTACCACCATGCGTCTACTCACCAACAATCCCACCAAACGGGCCGGGCTCGAGGGTTACGGCCTGGCGATCGTTGGCCGCGAGCCCTTGCCTCCAGCGGTCACCGATGCCAACGTGCGCTACCTCACGACCAAGCGCGACCGGATGGGTCATGAGCTGCCGAACCTGGATTCCGGTCAGCCCGGAGCGGTGGGAGACGACGTATGAGCGGCGCCGGCGCGCCAGCGCTTGCCGTCGACGGGTCGGGACTACGTGTGGGCGTCGTGGCCGCGTCCTGGCACACCGTGGTGATGAACGGACTCCTCGGAGGTGCCACCCAGGCCCTGGCCGCGGCAGGAGCCGGTGACGTGCAGGTGGTACGCGTCCCAGGAGCGTTCGAGCTGCCGCTCGGCGCGGCTCAGCTGCTTTCGCACTGCGACTGCGTGGTCGCTCTCGGAGTCGTGATCAGGGGTGGTACACCACACTTCGACTATGTCTGCCGAGCCGCGACCGATGGGTTGCTCCGGGTCAGTCTGGACGCTGGGCGACCGGTCGGTTTCGGGTTGCTCACCTGCGACGACGAGAAACAGGCCCTGGATCGAGCCGGGCTAGAGGGTTCACGTGAGGACAAAGGCGCAGAAGCGGCTGAAGCGGCCGTTGCCATGGCGGTGCTCATGCGGTCGGTGGTCGCCGGGGGCAACATGGACGTCCCC
>JBDTTS010000293.1:0-3608 GCA_039930525.1 Actinomycetes bacterium
GCCCACATCCGGGCGGAAACGTCCTCAGCCTTGGCCGACGGTGCGAAATCCATCTACTTGTCCTCGCGTAGCTCGCGGCGCAGAATCTTGCCGCTGACGGTCTTGGGTAGTTCACCCAACACTTCCACGATCCGTGGGGACTTGTATGCCGCAAGGCGTTCTTTGCAGAAGGCGATCAAATCCTCTGTCGTTGCCGAGGCGCCCTCTTTGAAGGACACAAACGCCTTGACCGTCTCCCCGCGATACTCGTCGAAGTCACCGACCACTGCTGCCTCGCGCACCGCAGGGTGCTCGTAAAGCACGTCCTCGACCTCGCGTGGCCAGACCTTGAATCCGGAGGCGTTGATCTGGTCCTTCTTGCGGTCGACGATGTAGAACCAGCCCTGCTCGTCCATGAACCCGACGTCGCCCGTGTGGAAACGTCCACCGGGCATCGCGTGCTCGGTTTCCCTCTGGTTCCCCCAGTAGCCCTGCGCCACCTGCGGACCGGAGATGACGATCTCCCCCACGTCGCCCACAGCCACCAACATGTCGTTGTCGTCTACCACCCAGGCGGTGGTGCTTGAGACCGGGACTCCGATCGCCACGGCGCCCGAGTCCTTGTCGACGGGAGCCTCTCTCGCGAAGGGCACCACGATCGCCGGGCTGTTGGTCTCGGTCAGCCCGTAACCGTTGTGGATGTAGTGGCCGAACTTCCTCCGGAAGGCCTCGAGGGCTGCCCTTGGGATCGGCGCACCACCGGAGTACACGGACCGGAAGCTCGACAGGTGCTCTGCGGTGACGGCCGCGTTGTTGGTGAAGGCGATGAACACGGTCATCGCACCGATCGTCGTGGTCGCATGGTGTTCCGCGATGGCTTCCGCCGCGACGACCGGCTCGAACCGGCAGGTAAGAATCGCCGGCGCTGCGGCAAGAATCGGCGCTGCGATGTGACCGATGAGACCGGTGATGTGGAACAACGGGGCCACAGCGAACATTGCGCCACCTTCGGCCAGACCGACCCAGTCCCGGTAGATCTGCGCGGTGAAGACCACGTTGGCGTGCGAGTTCATCGAACCCTTGGGTGGTCCGGTCGTGCCAGAGGTGTATGGCAGCAGGGCGAGATCGTCGGGCTCGAGGTGTATGTCGTCAGGGTGGCTCCCCCGGTGCTTGGCGATCAGATCCATCAGGTCCATGGCGTCGCTGACGGGGGCTCGCCCTGTGGAAGGGAAGATCCTTGGGTCGTTGCGGGTCTGGAACTCCAGCGGGGAGGTGGTGATCGTCGTCCGCACGGCTGTGCCTTGGCTCGCTGTGCGCACCGTGTCCAGAGTGGACTCAAGACAGATCACGCCGCTGGCCCCGCTGTCCGAGAGGACTTCATTCAACTCGCGCTCGCGGTACATAGGGTTGACGGGAACGACGATCGCGCCCAGCTTCCATGCGGCCACAGTGGCGACGATGAACTGCGGGATGTTCTGCAGCATCAGGGCCAGGCGGTCCCCCTTGCCGAACCCGTCTTCGCTCAGCGCTACTGCGAGTGCATCCGAGAGCTCGTCCAGCTCGGCCATCGTGACGGTGGCGTCGAAGTACCGGATGATCGGCGCGGAAGGAGCCCGGCGCAGTGACGCCCAAAACATGTCGAGCGCGCTCTCATACTCGCGCTCCATCACTGCCGGAATGTTCGGGTCGTACAGGGACAGCCAAGGCTTGTCGTCATACGTTGCGGTCATCTTCATTGCCTCCATCACGTCATCAGCCCCATCAAGTCGGTGTCCATCACATGGCTTCGAAGTAGCGCCGGGGGTTGTCCACCAGCATCGTGGTGATCTGTTCCTCGGTGACGCCGAGCTTGAGGAGGGCGGGGATGACGTCGTCGCTGATGTGCGTGTAGTTCCAGTTCGGTACCGCCTGCACCTTCGCGTCGGCGTCGAACCAGTCAATGAAACAGGATGCGTCGTGCGCAAGGACCATCTTCTCGGCATATCCGCGCCGGGCCATCTCGGCCACGGTGTTCACCCGCTGCTCAAAGGGCAACAACACGTCCAGACCGAAGCGGTCCATCCCGAGCAGGGAGCCGGCGTCAGCAAGGGCACACAGGTAGTCCAGGTCCGTCGAGTCCCCAGAGTGCCCAATGACGACGTTGGACAGGTCCACCCCCTCCGAGGAGAGGACCTTCTGCGCGACGAGACCCGACTGTGTGTGCACGCTGGTGTGCACGGTGACCGGCACCCCGGTCTCGACCTGAGCCTGCCCGACGGCCCGCATGACCCGCTCGACCCCCGGTGTTAGACCCGGTTCCTCGATGGCGCACTTGAGGAACGCCGCCTTGACCCCGGTTCCCGCAATACCCTCGCGGATGTCCCTGACGAAGAGCTCGACCATCGGCTCCGCGACATTGAACAGCAGCCCAGGGCCCGTGAAGTGGAACTGGAAGGGGACGTCGTTGTACGTGTACACCCCGGTTGCGACGACGATGTTGATATCGACAAGCTCGTTGATCTTCTCAATGCGGGGAAGGTAACGCCCCAGACCGATGACTGTGGGATCCACGATGGTGTCGATACCCCGGGACTTCAGCTCAGTAAGTTTCTCCACCGCATCGGCCACCCGCTGGTCCTCGTCCCAGACGCTCGGATAGTCGGCGTAGTTCGCACGCATCTCGGTGCCAAGGACAAAGACGTGCTCGTGCATCAACACCTTGCCAAGTGCGGCGGTGTCAACGGGTCCCCTCACGGTCTCAACAAGTGACATGACGTCTGGCTCCCTAGTCCTCGTATGATGTGACACGCATATGAGACACTTTGCGCAAGTGTCTCAGATCGCTGAGTTTGTCTCAGAGCGCCGTGGTTCGTCAAGAGCCGACACACGACGTGTCACATTCGGAGAGGAACGGCATGACATCTGGTTCCGGACGCCGGCGGGCCATCGACGCCGCAACTCGCTTGTACCTGGACGGGGAGAGGCTCGACATGTCTGCCCTCGCCGATGACCTCGGTGCGAGCCGCGCCACGCTCTATCGCTGGGTCGGCAACCGCGAGGACCTACTGGGTGTCGTGCTGTCCGAGGCGACCGAGCGCACATACCGGCAGGCCATCGAGCAGGCCAAAGGCTCCGGAGCCGCCTTCGTCCTCGACTTCTTCAATCGGGTCATGCATTCGGTGGTCGCTTCGGCGCCACTACGTGCACTCACGACACGAGAGCCGATGGTGTTCATCAGACTCGCCTTCATGCCCGGCGCGATCGAGTCGGTCGCGGCGCGGATCACTGCCGAAGTGCTCGAGCGCGAGGGGGCGAAGGGCAATCTGCATCTCACCCTTGCGCCCGAAGTACTCGGAAACGCGTTGGTGCGTACCTGTGAAGTCCACCTGTATGCGCCGCTCCTCGGCGGCGACGAGCCCGAGATCGACACGGCTCTGGACCTTGTGTCACTCCTCCTTGGCGTAGCCAGATCGGAAGGGACTATGCCGAGGAGTTGAAGTCTGTGACCCCCGGCGACCGAACTGGCAACGTTCCTCATGCCGTTCGGTGAGTCCACCCTGAACTGATCAGCAACAGCTGACCTTCGGCTGGCGGCTGTCAGGTCATCCCAAGAAGGCGCGCGATGTCTCCGTGCACCTCGAGTCCGGCAA
>JBDTTS010000294.1:0-3605 GCA_039930525.1 Actinomycetes bacterium
CAGGGCTCGGCCGGTGTTTTCGTAGAGCAACGCGGCGATGCCGAGCAAGCCGATCCAGTCGCCCATTTCGCTGACCATCTGCGAGACCCAAAAGCGCCTCAGCACCCGATCTCGCGAGACCACCACGGCACGATGCAGACGCCCGGCGACAGCAGACCGGGCCTTTGTCTGCTTGCTGTGCGCATGGCGTCTGCGAGGCGGTGACTGCTTCGGGCGCTCCACCAAGGAGGTATCGGCACACCCAGGGGGGGCCTTCAGTCGTTCAGATGCCCATCATCGGCGGGCTGGCGGCCCGTCGTTCGGCCTCCTCCTTGACCATGGACGCATCGAGCTCTTCCCGCCTCAGTTCGTTGACGTCGGCCTCGGTCCGATCCAGCACCGCGAGCGCCTCGTCGACGGTGTCGACCACCTGCAGGAGCTGAAGATCCTGCTCGGAAGCCTTGCCGCTGCCCACCATTGTTTCGCGCATCCACTGGAGAAGACCCCCCCAGTAGCTCGAGTCGACAAGCACGATGGGGAAGGCAGTCACTTTCTGGGTCTGCACCAAGGTCATCGCCTCGAAGAGCTCGTCCATGGTGCCGAATCCGCCCGGCAGGACAATGAAGCCCTGGGCGTACTTGACGAACATCGTCTTTCGGGCGAAGAAATAGCGGAAATGGACGCCGATGTCGACCCACGGATTGAGGCCCTGTTCGAACGGCAACTCGATTCCGAGGCCCACCGAGACTCCGCCGGCATCGACAGCACCTCGGTTGGCCGCCTCCATGATTCCGGGACCACCACCGGTGATCACAGCGAAGCCAGCGCGGGCGAGCCCAGCCCCGACCTGGCGGGCCTGCTCGTACTCGGGGTCTTCACGCTGAACGCGAGCAGACCCGAAGACGCTGATCGCCGGTCCGAGCTCAGCCAATGCCCCAAAGCCCTCGACGAACTCAGCCTGGATTCTCAAGACCCGCCAGGGGTCGGCATGCACCCAGTCGCTGGGTCCGGTGGAGTCAAGCAGCCGCTGGTCGGTCGTACTGCGCTGGATCTGTCCACGGCGAAGTATCACCGGCCCCCGACGCTTTTCCGGCGGACGGTCCTGGCCGTTGGCTGGTACCTGGTCCCTGGGGGCAGGGGCATCCCCCGACAATGCGTCGCTCTCACCGGACATCATGCTCCCCACGCTAGCGGGATGCCGGTGGGAATACTTTGGATGACGGATTAGTTGTCACTTCAAATAATGAACGATCAACTACTTCCTGGAAAGAGAGCCTCGAATGACGACAACGGCTACCTCGCTCGACATCACGACCGGCACGTGGGCCATTGACGCGAGCCATACCCGCGTTGGCTTTGCCGCCAAGCACGCGATGATCGCCAAGGTCCGCGGCCAGTTCTCTGAGTTCTCCGGATCGCTCACTCTCGATGGCGCTGCTCCCGAAAACTCCAAGGCACTCGTCACCATCGATGCGGGCAGTATTTCTACCGGGAGCGACGACCGAGACGCCCACCTGCGCTCGGGCGACTTCCTAAATGTCGATGAGCACCCCGAGATCACCTTCACATCGACCGGCGTCCGCCACTCAGGCGGCGACGACTTCGTGATGGTGGGTGACCTGACCATTCGCGGAACGACGCTGCCGGTCGAACTCGCTGTCGACCTCGAGGGTCTGGCGACTGACCCCTTCGGCAACGAGCGGATCGGCTTCGCAGGTGCCACCACGATCAACCGCAAAGACTTCGGCCTCACCTGGAACGCGGCTCTCGAAGCGGGCGGCGTCCTCGTCAGCGACAAAATCACAATCACCCTTGATGTGAGCGCCATCAAGCAGCCGTAACCCCATTCGGGGGCAACGTCACGTTGCGTCCCTATGACGTAGTCAACGCGCCAGTCATGAAGCGACCGGACGCCGAAACACGAGTCGTGACTACGGCGATTCGTTCGTCATACGGACGCAACGTGACGTTGCACCCCAGCTAGGGGAGGGGGGCGGTGAGCCAGGCTCGGAGGCGGTCCTCGCACTCAGTGAGCTGGGCGGCTGAGACCCACTCTCCGGCGGTGTGCGCGACGTGCGGGTCACCTGGGCCATAGTTCACCGCTGGGACGCCGAGAGCGGAGAACTGCGCGACGTCGGTCCAGCCGAACTTGGCCCGCGGCGACCCGCCGATCGCGACCGCAAATGCCTGAGCCGCCGGATGCTGAAGCCCCGGTCGAGCACCGGCCGCGTTGTCAGTCACCGTGACATCGAAGTCCACGAAGAGCTCACGAAGGTGCGCTTCAGCATCTTCCGGTGAGCGGTCCGGGGCGAACCGGTAATTCACGGTCACCATGCACTCGTCAGGTATTACGTTCCCGGCCACTCCCCCGGTGATCCCTACTGCGTTGAGGCCCTCCCGGAACTGGAGCCCGTCGACCTTCGGACGCCGAGGCTCGTAGGCCCTCAATCGGTCGAGCACCTCTCCAGCGGAATGAATGGCGTTCGACCCCATCCACGAACGGGCGCTGTGAGCCCGCGTGCCTGGCACATGGACGTCGACGCGCATCGTGCCTTGGCAGCCACCCTCAACGATGGCGTCCGTTGGCTCTAGGAGCACCGCGAAGTCTGCCGACAGCCAGTCAGGGTGGTTTCGTGCCAGGCGCAGCAGTCCATTCCGCTCAGCCTCGACCTCTTCGCCGTCGTAGAACACGTAGGTGATATCCCGAGTCGACGACGACACTGCCGCGGCGAGACGCAGCATCACCGCGATCCCGCCCTTCATGTCGGCCGTCCCCAGCCCATGCAAGATGTCGCCTTCGCGCCTGGACGGCAGATTGCCCGCTGGTGGAACTGTGTCGAGGTGGCCAGCAAGGACGACCCGTTCGTCGCGGCCCCACGAGGAACGGGCGACCACCGCGTCGCCATCGCGCTCGACCGTGAGGTGCTCGATGGCGCGCACCGCCACCTCAACGGCATCGGTGACTTCCTTCTCGTGCCCGCTCTCGGAGTAGATGTCCACGAGGGCGGCGGTGAGCACGGCAGGGTCTTGGTCCTGATCTATGTCGAGTGTCGCCACGTGGGTACCGTAACGAGGTGACCACAGACACCTTCCCGCCAGCCCCGCCGCGTGCCGCCTTCGGGATCGGTCTCGCCACCGTCTCAGACGCCGACGGCCGAGTGCTCGACGTTCGCTACCCCCGTGTCGGCCTCGGCTGGGACCCGTTGATCGATTCCCGACTGGGAATCGAAGGTGCCGGACTGGTCGAGGTGCCCAGCAATGAAGCCTTTGAGCTCGTGGGATCTGTGATCACGAATCTCGTGGGTGCCGATCTGCGGCGGGGGGTCCACGTCCGGTTCATCGCACTGCATGTCGGAGATCTGGACGCCGCACCAGCCGACACGTACGACGCCTACCTGCGGCTTCACTTGCTTTCCGCACGGCTTGTCCAACCCCGCACAATCAACCTTGACGGCATCTTTGGCCTGCTCAGCAATGTCGTCTGGACAAACTTCGGCCCCTGCTCGGTAGAGAACTTCGAGGCCACCCGTCTGCACCTCATGCAGGACGGCCCGGTCACCATCTACGGAGTCGACAAGTTCCCGCGCATGGTCGACTACGTCACACCGGTCGGTGTCCGGATCGCC
>JBDTTS010000295.1:0-3582 GCA_039930525.1 Actinomycetes bacterium
GACAACGTGGGCGACAACGTCGGCGACTGCGCCGGCATGGCTGCCGACCTGTTCGAGTCGTACGCCGTCACCTTGGTTGCCGCGCTGATCCTGGGTAAGGCTGCCCTTGGCGACATCGGCCTAGTCTTCCCGCTGATCGTTCCAGCCATCGGCGTCATCACCGCAGTGATTGGAATCTTGTCGATCGTTCCGCGGCCAGGAGATCGTTCGGGCATGACGGCGATCACCCGCGGCTTCTTCATCTCAGCCGCGTTCTCGGCGGTCATGGTCGTCGGTGCGTCGTTCTGGCTGATCCCGGCCAAGTTCGTAGAGCTCGACCCGGCGTTTGTCGCCGTCACCCGCGACACGGTCTTCGCAGCAGTCGACATCGACTCGTACAACCTTCGGGCCTTGACCATCGGATCGGTGCTGATCGGCATCGTGCTTGCTGCTGCGATTCAGCAGCTGACCGGGTACTTCACCGAGACCGACCGGCGCCCCGTCGACGACGTCGCCAAGTCATCGCTCACCGGTCCAGCCACGGTCATCTTGTCGGGCATCTCGCTCGGCCTTGAGTCAGCTGTCTACTCGGCGCTACTCATCGGTGCTGCCATCTACGGAGCCTTCCTCCTCGGCGCGGGGTCGATCACGCTCTCGCTCTTTGCGGTGGCGTTGGCGGGTACTGGTCTGTTGACGACGGTGGGGGTCATCGTCGCGATGGACACCTTCGGCCCCGTTTCCGACAACGCGCAGGGCATCGCTGAAATGTCTGGCGACGTTGATGGCGAAGGCGCGCAGATCCTCACCAGCCTCGACGCGGTGGGCAACACGACCAAGGCGATCACCAAGGGGATCGCGATCGCGACCGCTGTGCTCGCTGCGACCGCGCTGTTCGGATCGTTCCGCGAGGGCATCCTCACTGCGGCCAACGAAGCCGGTGGGGCGGCGCTGCTGGCGCTCCCCGAGATCGATATCTCGCAGTACGCGGGCATCATCGATGTATCGAACCCACGCAACCTCGTCGGTCTGCTGATCGGTGCGGCCGTCGTGTTCCTGTTCTCAGGACTCGCCATCAACGCCGTTTCACGCGCAGCTGGCGCAGTGATCTTCGAGGTGCGGCGCCAGTTCCGCGAGCACCCCGGGATCATGGACTACAGCGAACGTCCCGAGTACGGCAAAGTTGTCGACATCGTGACACGCGACTCGCTGCGCGAGCTCGCCACACCCGGTCTGTTGGCCGTTCTGACGCCGATTGCCGTGGGGTTCGGACTCGGTGTCGGTGCCCTAGGTGCGTTCCTAGCCGGCACGATCGCCACGGGCCTGCTGATGGCGATCTTCTTGGCCAACTCTGGTGGCGCCTGGGACAACGCCAAGAAGTTCGTCGAAGACGGCAACCTCGGTGGAAAGGGGTCTGAAGCCCACGAGGCCACGGTCATCGGTGACACCGTCGGCGACCCGTTCAAGGACACCGCCGGCCCGGCCATCAACCCGCTGATCAAGGTCATGAACCTGGTGGCCCTGCTCATCGCACCCGCGGTTGTCCAGCTGTCGGTCGGCGACGACGCCAACACCACCCTTCGCATCCTGATCGCGCTGGCCGCGACCGCGGTTGTGGTGGTGGCGGTCGTCATCAGCAAGCGCCGCAGCATCACGGTCGGCGAAGAGTAGGCAGAGCAGGCGGGTGCGCCTCCCAGGGGGCGACCTCTCGACACAGCTGGCAGATCGACTGAACGCCCTCGACTTCACGGTCGAGGGCGTTCAGCATCTTCTGGGACCCGTTCCGGCCGCCGCCCTTGATCGAGAAGAGGTCGTTCCCGCATCGCGGGTGCTGGCTCGTGAGCGCTCGCCGCTCGCAACCATCGTCAAACTTTTTCTATTGGGTGAAACGGTCGACGCCGCTGACGCCGAAGAGGCATCGGGCCTCTCCACTGGCGACCTTCAAGACCTCGTCGTGACTGACGGTTCTCAGGTTCGTGCGCTAGTCGAGGTTGCTCCGTACGGCACCGACCAGAATGACTGGTGGGTGGCGTCCGACTGGTCCAGCCGGCGCACCGGGCGGCCGACTGCAGCCGACCATGTCCTCGGGGTCGGCGGCGCCTCGACCATGCTGGCTCAGTGCACTGTGCGACCAGATGTCGATCGGGCCCTCGACGTTGGTACCGGGTGTGGGGTGCAGGCGTTTCACCTGGCGGGTCATGCGCGAAGCGTCACGGCCACCGACATCAGCGATCGGTGCCTGCAGCTGGCTGCCTTCAACGCTTCGTTGAACCAGATCTCCGTCGACCTGCGCCACGGAAACCTCTTCGAACCGGTTTCCGGCGAGCGGTTTGACCTGGTCGTAAGTAATCCACCCTTCGTGATCGGGTCGCCGGACACCCAACGTCACGACTACCGCGACTCCGGGCTTGAGGGTGATGCGGTGTGCGCGGCCGTGGTGGGTGGCGTCGCTGATCGCCTGAACGAGGGCGGTTGGTGTCAGCTGTTGGCCAACTGGGAGATTACCGATGGGGATGACTGGGCGGCCCACACCCGATCCTGGGTCGCCGGCACGGGGCTCGACGCGTGGGTGATCCAGCGAGATGTGCAGGACCCGGCGTCATACGTCGAGACGTGGTTGCGCGACGCCGGCGAGCAGCGGTCCGGCGTCTACCGAGCCGCCTACGACTCGTGGCTGTCTGCCTTGGAGCACCGGGGTGTCCTCGGCGTCGGTTTCGGGCTCATCACCCTTCGACGAGGTGGTCGGACCACGCCGCATCAGCACTTCCAGCATGCGCCTCAGGCGTGGCGGCAACCTGTCGCTGCCGACGTTCAGCGCTGGTTCGAGGCCAACGACGCCATCGCAGCAGACCCGGCTGGCCTGCTCTCTCGAGCCCTGCGCGTGGCTCCAGACGTCGCCATCGAGCAGCACGGCGCAGTGGGCGATTCCGAACCCATGATGCTCCTCACCCGCATGTCCGGCATGGCCTGGCGCGCCCCGATCGACGCCTTCGGGATGGGGGTTGTCGGGGCCTTGGACGGTCAGCGACCGGCCGCTGAGGCGGTGCTGGCGATGGCTGCTGAGTATGACATTCGGCCGGAAGATGCCCTGGCGGCCTCGATCCCCATTCTCAGGCAGATGGCCCTCGAGGGATTCGTGCTCTGAGAGGCCGCCGCGCTGGGTCTGCGACACGCTGCTAGCGTCCCCCTGGTTTGACAACACCGCCCCCGGTGCCGTCAGACTCCCCGCGATGTCCCTTCATGCGGGACGGACCCAAGAGGACGAGGGAGCAACTCACGTGGCGGCCAGCGACGAAGGCGTAACGCGACGCCTGGTGATCGTCGAGTCCCCTGCCAAGGCCAAGACCATTCGGGGCTACCTAGGCGAGGGGTACGAGGTCGAGGCGAGCGTGGGTCACATCCGAGACCTGCCCAAGAGCGCCGCAGACATTCCGGCGAAGTACAAGAAAGAGAAGTGGGCCCGTCTCGGGGTCGACATTGAGAACGGCTTCGAGCCGCTCTACCTCGTCAGCCCCGACAAGCGGGCGAAGGTCAGCGAGCTGAAGAAGATGCTCAAGGAGGTCGCCGAACTGCTCCTGGCCACCGATGAAGACCGCGAGGGTGAGG
>JBDTTS010000296.1:0-3575 GCA_039930525.1 Actinomycetes bacterium
TCGGCGACCTTGTCACGGGCGGCGCCAAACGCCTCGCCGGTCTTCTCAATGGCCGTCTCGACGGCCGACTCGGTCTTTTCGCGAACCAGGGCGACGACATCTTCGCCCTTGGGTGTGAGCAGGTCTCGTCCCTGGCGTCGTGCGGGAATGGCAACCAGACCCACCACCGCGACGGCCAGCACGACAGAAACGAGCATTCCGACTACGAGGACCACCATGTGCCCAGCCTGCGCCATCACGTCACGGATCGCTAGCAGGCACTCCCATCATTGTGACGTGGATCACACTCTCCGACGATCCGGGTGGGCGCGCAGGTGCCATCCCCATGACATTCCACTGATCTCAGATGCTCCGGATGTCCGGATCTCAGGCACTCTGGACGTCCCGGATCCGCTGCGAGACGACCGTGGTCACCCCGTCACCACGCATCGTGACGCCATACAGCGCATCGGCGATCTCCATCGTGCGCTTCTGGTGGGTGATGACGATGAGCTGGCTCGAGTCACGCAGCTCCTCGAACAGCGTGAGCAACCGGCCCAGGTTGGCATCGTCCAGTGCCGCCTCGACCTCGTCCATGATGTAGAACGGGCTGGGCCGTGCCTTGAAGATCGCGACCAGCAGTGCCACGGCCACCAGCGAGCGCTCGCCGCCGGAGAGCAGGGAGAGCCGTTTGATCCGCTTGCCGGGCGGCCGAGCCTCGACCTCGATACCGGTGGTCAGCATGTTGTCGGGGTCGGTGAGGATCAGCCGGCCCTCGCCTCCGGGGAACAACCTGCTGAAGACGCCTTCGAACTGGGCCGCGGTGTCGTAGAACGCCTCGGTGAAGACCTTCTCGACGCGTTCGTCGACCTCGCGAACGATCTGCATGAGGTCGCGTTTGGAGTTCTTGAGGTCCTCGAGCTGCTCGGTCAGGAACTTGTGGCGTTCCTCGAGCGCGGCATACTCCTCCAGCGCAAGGGGGTTGACCCTGCCGAGGGCAGAGAGCTTGCGCTCGGCTGAGCGCAGCCGCTTGGCCTGGGCCTCGCGGACATAGGGACGGCTCGCCGGCGCTTCACTGGCGGCAGAGTCCTCGGTGTCACCATCCTGGGACTCATCGTCGTCGGAGTCGCCAGAGGCCCGGTCGGGGTCGGCGATCACCGGGACCATCTGATGCGGGCCGAACTCCTCGACCAGCACCTGAGGGTCGATGCCCAGCTCCTCGATCGCCTTGGCCTGCAACGTCTCGATGCGCAGTCTCTGCTGGGTGCGGGCCACCTCGTCGCGATGGACCGAGTCGGTGAGGACGCGCAGGTCGTCGCCGAGCGCCCCGATCTCGCGGCGGACCTGGGTCAGCGCGGCATCACGCTCACTGCGGCCGCGCTCGGCGCCAGCCCGCTCGGAGGTCGCCTGTTCAAGTGCGCGAGTCACAATCTGCACCGCGTATGCCGCGCCTCGACCGACCGCGACCGCGACTGCAGCCTCGCGCCTGCGCCGTTCTCTGCGGGCTGCGGCCCGCGCACGGGCCGCGAGCTCCGAGCGAGCAGCCTCCTCCAGCGACTCAGCACGGCCCTTCATGGCACGCGCGCGTTCCTCGCGGGTGCGCAGACTCAGGCGTAGCTCGGTCTCGGCGGCGCGAGCCTCGATGGCACCGCGCTCGAGATGGTCGCGATCGTCGCCCGAAGGCTCTTCCTCGCCTGGTTCGGCACTCGCGTCCTCCAGCCGCTCACACAGCGCGAGGTACTCGACGCGGTCGGCGTCCAACGCGGACTCTGCAGCAGCGATAGCCCGCTCAATACGCTCGGACTCACCACGTCCCGCACGGACCGTGCTTCCAAGCTGCCCCAGCCG
This sequence comes from Actinomycetes bacterium, assembly GCA_039930525.1. Lineage (GTDB taxonomy): Bacteria > Actinomycetota > Actinomycetes > JAHEKZ01 > JAHEKZ01 > JAHEKZ01. The sequence continues at coordinate 1,828 of JBDTTS010000296.1, forward strand.
CTCGGCGACCGCAGCCATCCTGGCGTCGGACTCGTGGAGGCGCTCGAGTGCGGCCTCCACGGCGTCGTTGGCAGTCGCCACCCGCTCCGTGGCAGTCGCCAAAGCGAACTTGGCCTTCTCCCCTCGCCGCACCGCGTCCTGGATCTTGTCCTGCGTCTCGTCGACGGCCGCCTGGATCTCTATCAGGCTGGGGGCTGAGGCGCTGCCCCCGCGCACGAAACCTGGTGCGTAGACGTCGCCGTCAGGGGTGACCGCCGTGATGCCCTCACCCCGGTTGACCAGATCCACGGCCGCGGTCGAATCCTCAACAAGGGCAACGCGATCCAGCAGCTGATCGATAGCCGGCCTCACGCTGGCGGGGCAGGTGACCACGTCTCGGGCCCAGACGGTGGCACCGCTCAACGTGGGCCAGCTGGAGACCTCCGTGACAGTTGCGGTGACGCCCACGAGCAGACCTGCCCGACCGGCATCATGCTCGCGCAGCGTCGCAACAGCGCGTCGCGCCGACTGCACGGAGTCGACGGCGACGGCATCTGCGGCCCAGCCGAGCGCGGCAGCCACGCCGGCCTCGTGTCCGGCCCTCACCTGCAGCAGGGCGGCGACCGACCCCGTCAGCCCATGCAGCGCGTCTCCTGCGGCAAGAAGCGCTGCGGCGCCGTCCTTGCGTCGGAGGTTGAGCTCGAGCGCCTCGAGCCGGGCAACGGAGTTGGAGCGATCACGGTCGGCACCGCGCTCTGCCTCACGCCACTGCGTCACCTCTGACTCGGCCAGATCGAACGCGGCCGCAGCCTTCTCATAGGCGGCGTCCAGACCTTCTTCGCCTTCTTCCTCCACCGCTACTGAGGCTTCCAGCCGGGCGAACTCAGTCTCGGCCTGCCCTGCTCGCGCCCTGCTCTGCTCGACGGACTGCTGCAGCCGGCCGATCTCAGCCTCAGCGGCCTCGACCCGGCTGGCCCGCGCGCCGACCTGGCCAGCCAGTTTTGCCAGACCCTCACGGCGATCTGCGGCAGCACGAAGGAGACGGGTAAGGCGTGCGGTCTCCGCTGCAAACGCCACCTCGATCTCGGTGCGGCGGGCGACCGCGGAGTCGAGCGCGTCCTTGGCCTGCACCGTCTCGGCTATCAGCGCCTCTTCCTGAAGGCGTAGGCCGGCGGCCTGCGCGCGCAGCTGTTCGGGATCGCGCGAGCGGTTGTCGTCGGCGTCGACCTCGTCCTCAGAGAGCAACCGGACCCGCTCGGCGGCCAGCGACCCGGTGGACACCAGCCGCTCGCGCAGCGAGGACAGGGCAAACCAGCGTTCCTGCGCGCGGGTGACCAACGGCGCGGCGTCGTGCGCCTCGAGCTCAAGCGCGGCCAGTCGTGAGCGAACGACGGACAGGGCGTCCTCGACCTCGGTACGCCGGGCAATCAGGGCAGTCTCGTCAGCGACCTCCTGCTCCAGGGTGCTGGTCAGCTGAACCAGGTCGTCGGCAAGCAGCCGAAGCCGTGCGTCGCGGGCGTCGGCCTGGATGGTAGCGGCCTTGCGCGCAGCCTCAGCCTGGCGACCGAGCGGTCCGAGCTGGCGGCGGATCTCACCGGTCAGGTCGTTGACCCGGGTGAGGTTGACCTCCATCGCCTCCATCTTGCGCAGCGCCCGTTCCTTGCGCTTGCGGTGCTTCAGCACCCCGGCGGCCTCCTCGATGAAGCCGCGTCGTTCCTCGGGAGTGGCACGCAGGATGGCGTCGAGCTGCCCCTGGCCGACGATGACGT
>JBDTTS010000297.1:0-3567 GCA_039930525.1 Actinomycetes bacterium
AAACCGTGACTGTCTCTTCATTCACCGCTCGGCGTCGACCGAAGCCACCCAAGAGTCCCCATCATCGGCTCACCCAGGATTTCACCATCTGCGTCAGCGACGCCGTCACCGGCAAACTGCTCCACGACCTCCACGGCGACCCGTTCGTCCCGTTTCCGACCAGACGCCACGCCTATATCGCAGACGGTATCTGCGAGCCCTCGTCGACGCGCCGCAACCAGGCGGCGGGTGACGAAGGAGATCGGCGAGAGGCATTCACATGCCGGGGACCGGCTGCGCCTCGTGAACCTCGATGTCACATCCGCCTGGCATGGAAAGGTGCGGGTGGCCCTCCGCCAGAGCCAATGCGGCGTCCATGTCGGACGCCTCGATGATCGAGTAACCGACGACGTCGTTCGTACTGGTAGCCGTACCGCTTGGCGTGACCTTGGTGCCGTTCGCGAGTGGGGTGCCGAAGTCGACCATGCCGTCGCCGACGCGGCCAGCCCAGGCGTTCCACTCGCCCATCACGGCTTGCATCTGTTCGGGTGAGGGTGGCGCAGCATCGGCCGGCGGCATCGGGGCGTGATAGACGAAAACGAACTTGGACATGACATGCCTTTCTGTCGGGGAGGTGTGCTCAGACGGTGAGGGGGGTTCGACCCGTGTAGGCCGCAAGCTGGTCGAGGGCAGTGGCGCCGGCTGGGGGTGAGACCTCGTCGGCAAAGTTGCGGCCGCGTCCACCGGGCACCAGCTGTTCAGCCATCCCCCGGATGTAGGCGACGAGGTCATCTGGAAGCGTGAACGCCTGGCCGCTGCTTTGGGCGATATCCCAGCCATGCACTGCCAGTTCGATAGACAAGATCCCGGCAGCCATCGACGCGGGCATTTCGCCGCCGCCAGGCCCGGGAACGGTGCCTGCCAGATCGACCGCGCGCCAGCCGTCAATCGCTTGGGCAGCCATGATCGAGACTCGACTTTCCAGCGATCCGCTTTCGGGGTTCGTGACAGTGGCCCCGGCCATCGACCCGAGCTGCGCCACTGACGTCATCAGGTGGTCGGCCAGGTCGTGGCAGGTGTACTCGTCGCACGGGGTGGGCTTGGGCTGATCGTCAGCAGTGAGGTTGCGCAGTACCGGTTGCAGCGCAGCGAGTGCCGCTTCGGCGGCGGACAGTGGGTCGAGTGATTCTGGCATCGCGGCCCACTCATCGGCGCCGGCGTCACCAGTGAGGGCGATGCGCTGAAGCCGCTCGAGGTAGTGGTCCCAGCCGGTGGCGTGGGCCTTGGCCTGCTCACCATCGAGGCCGGCGTGGTCCAAGGTCACCAGTGAACCGCCGTCGGGGGCCGGTTCGAGCGTGATCGTCACCGTGGATGCGTCTGGTGGAAGGGTGTCACTTCCGACCCAACCCCACCCGAATACGATGCGTCGACCCGGCTCGATCTCGCGGTAGGTGCCGGCTGCCGTGTGTCCGGGGGTGATGGTCCAGCGGTAGCCGCCGCCTGCGCGCAGATCGACGATGGCAGACACGGTCTGCCATCGACGCAGGCGCTCTGGCTCGGTGATGAGGGCGTACGCCTCGTCTGGGCTGACGGGAAGTGCGACGGTCTTGGAATAGGTCACTGCTATCTCCTAGGGGTGATGGGCATCTTCGACGAGTTGGTCCAGCTCGCTGGTCCAGAACCTGTTGATCTCGGTCTGCAGGCGTTGTAGGCCACTCGGCCGCACCCGGTAGTTCCGTTGGCGGCCGACCTTCTCGGCCTCAACGAGTCCGGCCTCGGCGAGCACGAGCAGGTGTTGTGAGATTGCCGACCGCGTCACCGTGAACTCGGCGGCGATCTCGGTGACAGACATCGACCTTGCGGCCAGCAGCTGCAAGATGCGTCGCCTCGTGGGCTCAGCGGCGGCAGACAGCGGGTCGATCACTCCAATACGTTAGCCGTGGCTAACGCATCTGTCTAGGGTTCTGCCTGTGGTAGTAGGCGCATCAATCGTCTGTCCCTTCTCAACCGGTTCTTCCGCTCTCATTCCCATGGCGTCCATCTGGGTGGACATCTGCGGAATCGGCTGCGCACACCGGGCACGATGCGTCAAGGTGCCATCGATGTCTGACGACAAACCCATCGTGACCACCTCCGGTCCCGCCGATCTCGACGACGCCCGCTACGAGGACGCCGTGCGATCAGCGCTGCCCGGTTTGGGGGCCATCACCACCTTGACCTTGGCAGGGATGGCGGCTGCTGCCGCTCTCTCTGGCCTGTCCGATGCCGCCGTTGTCGGGTTAGCTGCTGCCGCTGGCTTGGTGGCGGTGTTGGCGTTCGCCAGCTGGGTGTGGCGCGATGAGGTGCCGTTGCCCGAGGTCATCGCCGTCAGCATGGTGCTCGTCCCGGCCGGGGGCGGCGTTCTGGGCTTGGTTCTGTCTGACGACGTCACGTGGTCGCTGGCCGTTCTGGCGGCTTTGGCCATCATCGGTCCGAGCCTGCTGTCGACCCGCTGGGTGGTGGGCGTCGTCTACACCGTGTGGGTCGGCTGGCTCGCCGGCTTGGCGGCAGCCAACCTTCCAGAATTGCCCTTGGGCTGGATCGGTGCCGGAGTCATCGTGACGGTTGCCGCTGTGGCCGCCTCGGTCAGCCGTCGTCGCATGGCCGAACGACTTTCCGACCTCACGACCAATGCGTCCCGTACCGCGGTGCGCGATCCGTTGACGGGGCTGGCGAACCGGCAGGGACTTTCCATGCTCGGACAACAGATCGTCGAAGGCGCCCGCCGCTCAGGCGACGCGGTGCACTGCGTCTACGTTGACATCGACCAGTTACGGCATGTAAATGAGGTGGCTGGCCACGAGTCGGGAGACGACGTGGTGGTTGCTGTCGCTGATGCGTTGCGCACCATTACCAGGGCGACCGATGTTGTGGCGCGCTGGGGCGGTGACGAGTTTTGCGTGGTCGGCCCCGGCCCAGGAATGAGCCCCATGGAGCTCGAGCGGCGGCTCCGTGAGCGGCTCATGCTCAGCCCGCCCGTGCCCGCGGACGTTTGGGACCCCAAGGTGTGTGCGGGGGGTTCGATGTTGGCCCCTTGGGACTCAGGAACGCTCGACACGTTGCTCGGGAAGGCCGACCAAGAGATGTATCTGCGGCGGGCGCTGCGTCGCGGCGGACCGCGAACCCGAACTGAAGCCGCGTCCGAAGAAGAGCAACAGAGCAACCCTTGAGTCCAGGGAGTACCCTGACCCTCATGCTGGCCCAACTGCTCCTTACCGGGCCGCGCTGACTCCGAGGCCGCACGCGGCTCGATGTCCGTGCGGCTGCCCCTCCCATGCGAGGGGCTTTTGTATTGTCAGCAGCCAGCGCGAGCCTGAGTGAGGATGTCGATGAGTGAGACCAGTGAGAACGCTGCCCCCGAGCGGGCGCCGGAGCCGCGGGGTGCCGACGAGCGCGAGCCTCGCGAGGCTTACGACGTATTGGCGACCCAAGAGAAGTGGTTGCCGGTGTGGGACCGCCTCGCGCCCTTCCGCTCCGGTGACCCCACCGACTCACGTCCCAAGAAGTACGTCCTCGACATGTTCCCCTACCCGTCGGGCGACCTGCACA
>JBDTTS010000298.1:0-3565 GCA_039930525.1 Actinomycetes bacterium
GGCTGGTGGGCTGCGCGCGCGTCGGTGCGGTGGCAGCAGCTGCTAGTCAGCGCCGTCATCATCGTGGCAGTGCCTGGCTACTGGGGCGACCCCGTCCGCGAAGGCGCCGTCGTCGCCGGCTTGCTCGTTCTTGTGTGGCTTCGAACGTTGCGAGTCCCCCGGGACGCAGTGCCGCTGCTGACGCGTCTGGCTGCGGCGTCACTGGCGATCTACCTCACCCACTGGACGATCTTTCCGTTACTCGAGTCAACGCCGGCGCTCGCCCTCGTCGTTTCCCTCGCCTTCGGCGTAGGCGTCTACGAGCTAGCCCGCGCCGCGGTGAACGCCGCGAAGTCACGCTCGTTCTGGTCGGCGTACGCCTTGGCGTACTCGGCCAGCGCCCGGTCGCAGCGGTCGCTACCCCCGAGGTAGGTCGAGATCATCGTCGCGCCTCCAGCCCGAGCATGGGCACGGGCCAATCCCGTTCCGCAGATCTCGGCATAGGGGCGCAAACTGGTCGCAGGCATCCGGTCGGGCTCGACGCCGCCCTTCATGTCGTGCAGCTGGCGCACGTAGTACTGCCGGCTCGCGTCGACGCCGTTCGCCCACCCGAGAAAGATGTCGCTGGCCGCCTGAGTGAGTCGCTGGCCCTCGACGACACGGCGCCCCTGGTGGCGGTACGCACTCTTGCGAACATACGGCTCGAGCACAGAATGGCCGGTCTCTTTTGCCTGCAGCAACAGCAGGTCTTCACCTGTGCGGCCCTCAAGGAGCAACACCCAGCATCGGGTTCCCACGCTTCCGACGCCCACCACTTTTCGGGCAACGTCGATGATGCGGTAACGACCCAGCAGATCGTTGCGATCGGCCGACAGTGTGGACCGGTAGCGGTTGAACACCGCGTTCAACAACTCCGACTCCTGGTGGTCGTAGTTCAACGGCTCGAGCAGTGGCGGGTCAGAGCGGAATCGGCGCCGGCCATCGACGACATCGGTCAGCTTGGCCGCCGCGCGAGCATGCGTCTTGCCCTTGGCTTTTGCCAGCCGGGCATCCATCTGCTTGCGACCTCGTTTGGCGCCGAAGGTCGTCGCCATGGTCTCAAGGACCGACTGGTCCATGCGGTCGTACCACACCGATACCTCGTTCATCACCGCCAACTCGCTCATCCGAAGGCGATACGACTCGGTGACCTGCCGAACAGCGGCGGCGGTGACCGCTGAAGAGAAGCCACGGGTGCGCCCCATGATTTCGAACGACGTCACCAGCCGTTTGAGGTCCCATTCGAAGGGCCCTGGGAGCGTCTCGTCGAAGTCGTTGACATCGAAGACAAGGTGTCGCTCGGGCGACGCGTACACACCAAAGTTCGACAGATGCATGTCGCCGCAGAGCTGCACGGTCAGATCCGTGTGTTGGCCCTGCCCTAGGTCATAAGCGTGCATCGCCGCAAAGCCGCGATAGAAGGTGAAGGCTGAAACCCCCATCCGCTCGTATTTGAGCGGCAGCAACGCCTCGTCGCGGCCCTTGTCGGACGCGTACAGGTAGTCAACGGGGTCGGGCCGGTCGTCAGCGACGATGTGCTCGGCCAGCACCTTGCGCGGCATCTCGGTCCGCGCCACCTTGCCGCGCGCTACCCACTCGTCGGTGCTGATGAAACGGCTCATCCACCCTCCAGATGTTGTGCGGTCCGACACACGTCGAACTTCTTCAGCGTGACCAGGCGCTCCCCATTGATAGCGACCGTGAGGCTTCCGGGGCATCGCCCGTTCAGGGTGATCTCACCACGGAACACTGCTTCGTAGGGCGATCCCGTCGACAACTCACCCGCACAGACCGCCTCGCCACCGAGGCCGAGGCACCCTCGAAGCCTGAAGATCGGCAGTGCAGTCGAGCACCAAAGTGACCCTCGCTGAGGACCGAGCACCATGTTCCACGAGCCCCGTCTCATTATTCGAGACTTCAACCAGATAGTGAGACGACTGTGGCATGCTGCTGGCATGTCCGCTGCCAACCACCGCCCTTGGGCCGATCTAGCACCAGCTCTTGTGAGCCGGCGCCACGTCGACCTGATGCGGATTGGTGGCTGCGGGTGCTGTCTGCGCTCGCTCTGACCGCCCTGCCCCCACCAGGTGCGCGAGCGCAGCCCGCCGGTTCCCGGCCGGACTCGTTCGCACGCCCCGCTCCCCAGGACGTGCCTCATGACCACCGACACCCACGACACCGCTCCGCTGCTGGGCCAGAACACGCGCGGATCGAACACGCGCGGATCGAACACGCGCGGATCGAACACGCGCGGCCCTAACACCCGCGGCAATGGACAGTGGGCGCTCGGATTCCGCGAGCCACTGAACGCCAACGAGCGTACGAAGGCCGACGATGACGGGTTGAACGTCCGTGCCCGGATCGAAACGATCTACGCCAAAGAAGGTTTCGCGTCGATCGACCCCACCGACCTCTCCGGGCGTTTTCGCTGGTGGGGTCTCTACACCCAGCGGCGCCCAGGAATCGAGGGCGGTCGCACTGCCACCCTCGAGCCGCACGAGCTCTCGGACGAGTACTTCATGCTTCGAGTACGCAGCGACGGCGGGCGCCTCAATCTGGCACAGCTACGCACGCTTGCCGATGTCTCGACACGTTACGGGCGCGATACCGCTGACATCACCGACCGGCAGAACATCCAGCTGCACTGGATCCGCGTCGAAGACGTACCGGCCATCTGGGCGGCCCTTGAGGGCGTGGGTCTCACCACCGCTGAGGCGTGCGGTGACACGCCGCGCGTCATCTTGGGCTCACCGGTCGCCGGGGTGGCTTCCGACGAGATCATCGACGGAACGCCTGCGATCGATGCCATCGTGCAGCGATACATCGGCGATCCCACGCTGTCGAACCTGCCGCGCAAGTTCAAGACGGCGATCTCTGGCTCGCCCCACCAGGATGTCGCCCACGAGGTAAACGACCTCTCGTTCGTGGGTGTGCGGCATCCCGAACATGGCCCCGGCTTCGACGTCTTCGTCGGCGGCGGGCTGTCGACCAACCCGATGTACGCACAACGTCTAGGGGTCTTCGCCACCCTCGATGAGATCCCCGACGTGTGGCACGGCATCGTGCAGATCTTCAGGGACTACGGCTATCGGCGCCTTCGGCATCGGGCGCGCCTGAAGTTTCTTGTCGCCGACTGGGGTGTCGAAAAGCTTCGTCACGTGCTCGAGACCGAGTATCTGCACCGCACACTCACCGACGGCCCCCCGCCAGCCGCGCCGCCGACCCGACGCGACCACGTGGGCGTGCACAAGCAGCGCGACGGCCGGTTCTACGTGGGAGTCGCGCCCACCGTAGGACGGGTCAGCGGTACGACACTGGCCGCCGTCGCCGACCTGGTGGAGGCGGCCGGAAGCGATGAGGTGCGTCTCACCGCGCAGCAGAAGCTGATCGTTCTCGACGTCGCCGAACCGCACGTGTCCCTGTTACGCCACGGACTGGCGGCGCTTGGCCTTGATCCGGGACCGAGCGAGTTTCGTCGCGGTGCGATGGCATGCACTGGCATCGAGTTCTGCAAGCTCGCCATCGTCGAGACCAAGGCCTTGGCTGC